>JAKAHW010000065.1 GCA_021825285.1 bacterium | reverse complement strand
GATAGAAGAAGTCTTCATAGGTTTTCGTTTAACCGATTTAATTTTTCACTTTTAATACCCTCCGTGTTGTTGGTTTTTTTAGGTCTTGCCACTTTTTTCTCAATTGACCCAAATATTTTCCGTCAACAGCTGTTTTTTCTAATAGTTTCAATTATTTTTTATTTTATTTTTCTTAACATTGATTACAGGATATTTGTTGTTTATTCAAAATATATTTATGTTTTTATGATTTCGCTTCTCGTGATTCTGTTTCTAATCGGAGTAGAGGCAAAAGGAGCAGTCAGGTGGATTGATTTATTTGGAGTAAGAATTCAATTCTCGGAAATCATAAAACCATTTTTTATTATATTTATCGCAAACTACTTGTCAAAATCCGACGATAGAAGTTTTTTTAAGTTTACAAAAGTATTGCTTCTACTTTTTCCGATCTTTTTTCTTACTCTAAAACAACCGGATCTTGGGAACGCGTTAATTTATTTTGCTACAACTATTTTTGTTCTTCTTGTTTACGGATTTCCTTTAAAATATTTCTTGGGATTTGGAATTTCGGGAGCTCTTTTGGTTCCTTTGGTTTTTAATTTTCTTCATGATTATCAAAAACAAAGGCTTCTAACTTTTGTCAACGCATCACACGATCCATTCGGGTCGTCTTACAATGCAATCCAATCATTAATTTCAATTGGAAGCGGAGGATTTTTTGGGAAAGGTTTTGGTCAGGCAACTCAATCAATATTAAAATTTTTACCGGAAAGGCATACCGATTTTATTTTTGCCACTATTGCTGAAAGTTTGGGCATTGTTGGCGGAATACTGATTTTGGTGTTTTTTACATTACTGCTTTACAAAATTTATAAAATCTCAACTACTGTTTCGGACAGCTTTTCTTACCTGGTTTTAATGGGGTTTTATTTTCTTTTTTTAACCCACATTTTTTTAAATATAGGAATGAATATCGGTATTGTTCCAATCGTCGGAATAACTTTACCTTTTGTTTCTTACGGCGGGAGCTCTCTTCTTACAAGTTTTATAATTCTTGGAATTATTTCCTCGATCACTTTTGATTACAGGAAAAAGAACTCTCTGGAAATTAGATAATTTTTTTGGTATACTCTTATGGCTCAAAAAGCAATATTATGCAATACGCAATAATTCAAACAGGCGGCAAGCAATATAAGGTTTCACCCGGAACAATTTTAGAGGTAGATAGACTTAAAGACGCAAAAGAAAGTGTTTCTTTTGATAAAGTTCTTCTTTTGGTAGACGGAACAGATGTAAAAATTGGAAATCCGTATCTTAAAGATGTTGTTGTGAACGGGAAGGTTTTGGAAGAAAAAAAGGGAGAAAAAATTAGGGTTTCAAAGTTTTTAGCAAAGAGCAGATATAGAAAAACAATAGGATTTAGAGCACTTCTTTCAAAAGTAGAAATAAAAGGAATTGAAGGGGCAAAAAAAGCCTAAAGAAAAGCTTGACAACGGTGAAAACCGGGTCTAAAATGGACTAGCTTTTCACAAGAAACCTATGGCACATACAAAATCACAAGGAGCAGTAAAAGGAAATAGAGACTCAATTTCAAAAAGACGTGGAGTCAAGGCCTACGGTGGAGAAAAAGTAATTGCAGGAAATATTATAGTCCGCCAAAAAGGTACCAAGTTAAATCCTGGAGAAGGTACTTCAATGGGAAAAGATTTCACGATTTTTGCAACGCTTGCAGGCAAAGTTAGTTTTAAAACCCGTAGAGGAAAGAAAGTCGTGGAGGTATTAAATGGATAATAATGACGAGATGAGAGTTGTAGAGCTTGAGATAACTCTTCTACAACCCAACCCCTTACAGCCCCGTGGTCTTATATCACCGGAATCACTTACGGATTTAGTAAATTCTATTCGCGAACAAGGAATATTGGAACCTATTGTTGTAGCAAGAACTCCTGCAGGATACCAAATAATTGCGGGGGAGAGAAGATGGAGAGCAAGTAGAATCCTAGGCCTTGGTAAGGTCCCGGTTGTTATCAAGGAAGTTACTCCCCAGAGCATGCTTGAAATGTCTATCGTTGAGAACGTCCAAAGAGAAGACTTAAATCCTATTGAAAGAGCACAGGCATATAAAAGATTAATTGACGAGTTTGGAATTTCAGTCACCGAAGTTGCAAAAAGAGTAGGTAAGAGTCTTCCTTATATTTCAAACTCCATTAGGCTTTTGACACTTCCTGATGCTATTAAAGATGCCTTGGCGGCAGGAGTAATAACAGAAGGACATGTACGACCCTTGATCTCGATTGGAGATCCTAAATTAATGCTCGCTGCTTTTAAAAGAATCTTAGTAGAAGGAATTTCAGTAAGGGGAGCAGAAGAAGTTGCAAGACAAATAAAATCAGAAGAACAAAAGAAAGAGCCTCAAAAGAAAAAAGACAAGATTTATATTCCGGAACAGGAAGAAATGTCAAAAACACTTCGCGAGAAATTAGGGTACAACAAAGTAGACTTCTTCCAATCAAGAGTTTTAGGAAAAATCACAATTGTTGTTAAGGGAAATGAAGAAGAAACAGGACCAAAGCTTAAAGAGATCTACGAAAAACTCCTAAAAGAAATTTAAATTTCTAGTTATATTTACCGTGTTGAACTAATTTAAAGTCTTGTGGCGGCCAATAAACCACAAATGATTTACCGATAATTTTATCTTTGGAAACAAATCCCCATTCCCTTGAGTCCGAACTAAAGTTTCTGTTGTCTCCAAGTACGAAATAATTATTATCAGGAACTATGATCTCGGCTCCTTCTGCCAAAAAAGCACCTCCATAAGTTTTATAGTCCAAAGGAAGATATGACGACTCATCCAGTTTTTTACGGTTAACAAAAACTCCCCCATCTTTAAGGGAAACTGTTTCTCCAGGAAGGCCAATAATCCTTTTGATAAAATCCTTTTCTTGATTTATAGGAGCCTTAAACACAACAACTTCCCCTCGTGTTAGGGTCTCGAATTTTAAAGATATAAGGTTGGTCAGGATGTATTCCCCGTTGTGGTAATTCGGAAACATCGACTGGCCGTTTACTTGGAATGGGCGAAAAAGAAAGGCATAAATTACGACAAAGACCGCACCTGCTATTACCAGTGTTTCGACCAAATCCAATAAAACAGTCCAAATTCCTTTAAAAATAAACATAGTGATATTTTTACTTATATTCGGAAGATTGTCAACTTACTTATTTTTCTCAGCTACAATAATAGTATAGGTGAATAAATCTCTGGGTCCGAAGTGAAATTTTTTAAGTTTAAAGTTTGATTTTGCCAAAATATCTTTAATTTGTTTTTTTGATTTAACTTTTGTTATTTCTTCAGGATGAAGCCTGATATTTTTTCCCAAGATATCATTTAAAATAAAATGCATAGAATTTAGGAAGATAACGCTGACTCCAAACGCGGGTGGCCAGAAAAGAACAATTTTCCCACTCTTTTTTAACACTCTGTTAAATTCATCCAAAATAATTTTTATATCTTTAACACTGAAATGCTCCATGACTCCAAGATTATAAATTCCATCATACACCTCTTTTTTTGCAGGAATTTTTAAAATACTCCCATGGATTACGTTTGAATTCTCGTAGAGTCTTTTATATCTATTTAAAGCTCCGGAAGATATATCCAGGGCGTGAATTTGGGCAATTTTTACAACATCTGAATCAACCTGTCCTCCTCCACAGCCGGCATGCAGAAGAACAGACTTATTTGTAAAGTTTTTCTTTATGTAATAGTTTAGAGTTCTTTTAATAATATATTTTCTATAAAATACGGCAGCTGAATCATATAAAATTTTTCTTTGCTTTCTTTCAGACATCCAATATTCATCCCATTCCGTTTCCCCCTTTTCTTTATTTCTTTTTGGTTTAACAAATGGAGGACAATAAATGTAGGAATCCCGGTAAATTTTTGAGAGATAAAAAGTTTGGAATAAAAACTTAAGACTGTTATAGGCATCGGAAAATCTCATTTTTGAAGTTCCGTAAGTTCTTGCAGGCAGATGTATTGAGACTTCTTTTATTTTGAAACCATTTAAAAATAGCACAAACAAACTTTCAAAGAAAAAAGAATATCCTTTTGATTCAACAACGCTGAAAACCTCTTTTGGTATTTTATCCAAATTATAAAGTCTAAAAGCTCCTGTTGCGTCATACGGCATTTTAAGCAAGAAGCGGGTAAGCGTATGCCCGGTAACTGCCAATGACTTTCTGAAAATATTCCATTCGTTAATGCTTTTTCTATGTAGGTATCTGGAGCCCACAACAACGTCAGCATTTTTTGAGGCATTTATAAATTTTGGTATGTCTTTTGGTTTGTGAGTGAAGTCCGCATCCATCGTGATGAGAATGTTATAGTTATTTTTATATGCCCAATCAACACCTTCCTTGTGAGCGGTTCCTATTCCTTCCTTGCCTTTCCTTTTAAGCAGCATCACTCGTTTATCTTTTTTCGCAATCTCAGAAATGATATTTGAGGTTCCGTCCGGAGAGTTGTCGTCAACAAAAAGAACGTCTGCTTTTATTTTCGTTTTTTTGATCTCTTCATAGAGCGGTTCGACGTTGCCCTTTTCGTTATATGTAGGGATAAGGATTAGTATTTTATTCATTATTTGAATACGGTAGGGCAGAAGAGAATTACTTTGGATAATTTTAGCAAAAGAAATTTTAAATATCCAGAATTAGAATTTGACTCATCTTTTGAAGGTGAATAAAATTCAAAACTTTGGTAAAATAAACGCAATCGCGCGTATAGCTCAGCGGTAGAGCGCTTCGTTCACATCGAAGAAGTCCCTGGTTCGAATCCAGGTACGTGCACAGAAGAATTACCCTGCCCCGAACACTGTTTTTTCCAATATGAATAATAATAAAACCTTTAAACCGAAAAAAAACCTTGCCCAAAAAATAATTTTTATTACGCCAAGATTTTATCCTTCGGTAGGGGGAGTGGAAAGGCATACGTATGAAATCACTAAAAGATTAATTAAAAAGGGGAGCAAGGTGAAGATTGTTACAGAATTGGACCCAAAAATACATAATATCAACTTTTCGGATTATCAGTCAAGAGTACAAAGTGATACATACAGTATCAAAATGAAAAAGCCCGTCAAATCAAGCTGTTTTGATACTTTTGAAGTAGAAAATATTCCCGTAGTGGCCTTCCGCTTTGGCAATTCAGGGGTTTTTAAGAAGTTTAATATTTGGTATCAAATGATTAAGAATAGAAAGTTGTTCAAACAAGCAGATATAATTCACTGTCACGACGTTTTCATCTGGTATCTTCCTCTAAGATTTTTATATCCTAGAAAAAAAGTTTTTGTTACATTCCATGGATATGAAAGTTATCCAATAAGTAAAAAAGCAATAGCGATAAGGAAGATTTCAGAACTTCTAACAAACGGAAATATTTGTGTAGGCGATTTTATAAAAAAATGGTACAAAACCAAGACTAAGTTTGTGATCTATGGGGCAGTTAATATTCCAAGCGTAACGAAACTAATTCTTAAACCCTCTGCGCTTTTTTTTGGAAGGCTTGATGAGCAAACGGGAATTTTAGAATATGTCAAAGGTTTTAATCTGATTAGAAAAACAAACCCGGGCTTTAAATTAGACGTAATAGGTGAGGGAAGGTTCAGGGATAGAATTGATCCAGGAATTAAAGTGTTTCCGGCTACTATCGGTGCTCCTTCCTACCTTTCCAATTATAGGTATGCTTTTGTCTCAAGGTATTTGTCCGCATTAGAGTCTATAGCAGCAAAAAAATTGACCTTTGCGATATATGATAATCCATTAAAAAAAGACTATTTTGCTATGGGGCCGTTAAAG
>JAKAHW010000064.1 GCA_021825285.1 bacterium | reverse complement strand
GCTTGAGGGCTCATAGCTCAGTTGGTTAGAGCGTTGCATTGACATTGCAAAGGTCAGAGGTTCGAATCCTCTTGGGCCCACATTTTGGTTTTACCCTGTTTGGGTTGCGGTTGTGCGTTCTCCTGAAAGTCCGAAGGTTGTTCCATGTTTTTTATACATATTCCAGTATTGTCTTTGCTGTTTTTTATTGGTGAACATTGCGCCCATGGATGAAGCGTCTTCAAGCTTTCTTGTGGCATCCTTAATTACTCCTAAAACAAATTCGAAGAAAGATACATGATATTTTCCCGGTTTAACCGGAGCATGTTCTGAAGTTGCATCTTTTACTGTCTGCTCAACGACTTTTGAGGATTTGACGAGTTTTCTAATCTCAAGTCTTATTTGTTCAATTTGCTCGCGAATTATGTAAGTTTCGGCATTCTCGCTTTTTTTGTCACCGTTAATTACTTCTCTTTTGTATTCTACGAATTCGGCGCTTACTGCGACTTTTTCATTTTTAAGCTTTATTTCTTCACCTTCGGACAAAACCGCTTCGTCTCTTCTATTAGGCGTTTCGTTTCCTCCAAGAAGCTGATCCCACAAATTTTTCCCTGAATCACGAAGGAGATCATTTGATGCGGACTTAAGGATGCCTTTTCCAATATTCTTAAATTCGGAGGTTACTCCTAATTTTGCTTCTATAGATTCCTCTTTTATTTGAGGTTTTCGGTTTGTTTGAGCTTTCATATTCCTGCCTGAAATATTTCCCTAAAACAATGGAACCTGGTTTCGTTCCATCCCATATTATATTACAGAAAGTCAATGATTTCAAACAAGCGAGGGCTTGAATAGGGTTTAATAAATTTAAATTTTAGAGAGGAAATCTATGGTCTTTTGTTGGCGAATAATAGCGGCTAAAAAGTATGGATTGGCCATTAATTCCTTTTTTTGTTTTTCGTCTGTAATTGAGGCTAATGCTTCTTGAATATCTTTTTCTTCAACCGTTATTTTTTCAGAATCCGCAATTTTTCTCAATAAAAATTCAAGCTTCAAATCTTTTTCGGCTTTTTCCATATACTCTGCTCTTATTTCGTCTCCGGTTTTGCCTCTGGAAGCAAGAAATTGGTCAAGCGAAACGCCAATTGTTTTGAGTTCATCCAGAAGCTGGGAGAGAAGCCTATTTGCTTCCTGTTCTGCCAAGACCTTCGGGATCGTAATTTTGGTTACTTTAAGGACTGTTTCCAGAATTTCTTCCAAAGATATCTTTTTGGGTTCCTGGTTCGCTTGCCCTGAGCTTGCCGAAGGGGGCACAATAATCTTTGAAGCAGCATTAACCTTTTTCACCTCATCTTTATAGCTATTTAGCTCCACAACCGGTTCTTCACAGGTTTCGGCCATAAACTCAAGATTTGTGCCTTCATCAAAAGCTTCAATATGGATTTTTGGATTTAGGATTGGCTGGATATTGTTTGCCTTTACAGCCTCAACATATTCCTTGGTCAAGACTTTCTTTAGGACCTCTTCGTTTACTTTTTCTTTGGAAAGTTTTACTTCTGCTATATCACGTGGCGCTTTCCCTTTTCGAAATCCCGGAACTTGAACCTCTTTTACGAGTTCGTTACTTACTTCTTTTCTTACCTTTTCGACTTCATGCCACGGAATTACTATTTTGATGTTGATTGTGTTGTCAACAGCTTTTGAAACAGAATATCGTTCTTGTTTGACCGACTGCTTCTCCTCTGTTTTTGCTGTTGTTTGGGATTTTTTTGTTTTTGCCATGGTGGATATTATAGCCGAATCCGAAGCTTATGTAAAGGGAATTGTGCGGACGAAGGGACAAACGCTTCGCTACCCTTCTGCTTCACAAAAAGTCGAACCCTTTGTGCCGAAGAGAGGATTCGAACCTCCACGCTTTTTAAGGGCACATGGTCCTAAACCATGCGTGTCTGCCATTTCACCACTTCGGCTTTAAAACTTATTATACAATATGCCTTTAGATGGTTACGAGAAGCGTAGGCGAAGCCAGTTTTAAGTATTCAGCTTCTATTTCGTTCATGAAGCCATTAACCCTAACTGACCAGGTTTTGCTTTCTGCATAAATAGGCCCAATTGACCATACATCAGTTGCTCCCCATTTATCCATATAGTTGTCACGTATGGTTCTATTAATGGTGTCAATTCCATCTTCCCAGTCTTTAAAATAGATGTATCCCCCACCCCATCCATAGCCGTTGTAGGATCCGGGCATAAGGAATTGTCCAAAGCTTGATTCAAGGCCTGAAATAGAAGGTAAAAGCTTCCAGTCCACAGAATATTTATCTGCGTATTTTACGTAAAAGCGTGCGTAATCCACGAGAGGAGAGTTATATTTTTTAAAAATATTCTGAAGCGCTTTGACTCTGTAGTCAGGTTTTGTAGAAACCTTAGGAGCCATAGCTACCAATTTCGCGGAATCAGTTTCCGAAGTTGCAGCAAAAGCTGCTTGCTTGGTTAGAGCAAAAGCAATCAATATTGCTATAAAGATTAATACTTTTTTCATATAGGTTTTCTTAATGATCAAGCCCGCTTCTTTTTGAAACTTGAGCTTGAACATTTGTCAAACCTGAGAAGAATTTGGAGTTTGTATTAGGCGCAACTAACTGAATTGATAATTGCTTTGCGCCCAAAAAAAATCCTAAAGTAGTTTTGGGCTACCTTAGGATCTAACTGGGCATTATAGCATAGGACTATAAGCTTGTCAAGTCCTAAACTATAAGCCGTTGTGACAATTTTAGGCACGATAAACGAACCTGGAAATGCTTACTTTCATACTACAGGATGTAACAAGGAGTTTAAAACTATTGACTATTTACTAGTGACTATTGACTAGTTTATGGGAGCTCGAGCTTTGTCATTATATAAGAGACGTTGTCTGCCCATATTCCATTGTTTGAAGGTGTGTAAATGCTCATAATTTCCTGCGGCTCTACTAGTCCCATCGATTTATAATTTTTGGCCAAAGTTTTGGTTACTGTTTCAATTGCAGAATCAAAATTCGGAAACCGGGTCACCTTTTTGCCGTAAATTCCAAATCCCCAACAGTTATAGGAATCCTTTGGCATTTTTTTACATAGCGTGCTCTCCTGCATGGCAATTGCCGGAATAAGTCTATAATCCAGTCCATATTTGTCAGCGGTATCAACGATCATTTTGGCATATGGGGCAAGAGGTGATTTGTATTTTGACAAGAAATCCAAAAGTATGTCTACCCTAGCCTCTCTGGGGACAATAGAAACAACCGAATCCTGCTTTCTATCAGGTACGGCTTTATATTCAATGGAACGAGTGGTTCCGGATCTATTGACGTTTGACTTTTGACTTAAAAGTATTACTTGAAACAAGGCTATGGAGAGAATAAAAGCCGGCAAAAAAATAAAATAGGAGGTTAGAAAGAAGCCCCTTCTTCCTGCCTTTCCCAAAAACGAAAGCAAAACAACCCTTTTTTTCAGGTCTTCTTCCATATTTCCTATCGTGTCACATTTTAAAAAGCTTGTCAAATTAGGTTCGATTTTATTTTAAAATGATATAATAACAATTGAAGCCCGGGTGGTGAAATGGTATACACGCAGTGTTCAGAACGCTGTATCCGTAAGGGTATGGAGGTTCAAATCCTCTCCCGGGCACAAGTGGAGGTAGCGTTCAATCTACTCATGGAACCTCGAATTTGACAATTTCCGCAATTCCTGATACGTTCGAGTTAGTGCATTTGAAAGGAGGTGAATAAATGTTTGGCAATGTAAATTACCTCGCAGTATTGGTCGCCGCAATTTCGGCTATGGTAGTCGGATTTATATGGTACTCGGAATCTTTTTTCGGGAAGATATGGATAGAACTTAACCACATAACCGAAAAGGACAATATAGGTTCCTCAATGGGGAAGAATTATTCAATAATGTTTATGAGCTCGGTAGTTATGGCTGTTGTTCTTGCTTGGCTGATTAACCTAAGCAACTCAAGTACGCTTTTGGACGGAATGATTTTGGCTTTTTGGATGTGGCTCGGGTTTGTTGTTACAACTTTTTTAAGCGAAGTGCTTTTTGCAAAAAAGCCTTGGAAAATGTTTTTTATCCAATCCGGATACTATCTGGCAACACTCATGGTGATGGGGGCAATTTTGGCAATTTGGAGATGAGGTTATAAATGAGAAAAGAGTTTTATGACTTCGAATAATCCAAACGCTGCGATTATGGCAAACGCCAAACCTCCTGCCAGTTGAATAAGTGGCAGTTCTACGGCCTTTACAGTCATTCTCGGGGAAAGAAATAAGGCAAGGTTTAAAATCATGTGACCCAAAAATACCCCTATAGCAAATCCAAAAACGTTAATTATCGAAAACAATGGGATATACCCTGCAAAATCATCAAGTCCCAGGATAAAGGGAATTGTAATAGAAAAAGCAGCAAGGCCAACGAAAGATAGAGTTTTCAGGTTGGTGATATTCACGTCGGGAATAATAAGCCCTAAAATCGGCTTTGAGATTTTATTTAAAAAGCCAAGCTGAGTCTTTAAAAAAGAAACGGAGGAATGAATTGCTGAAAAGTTTTGCCTACCTTTTAAAAATTCTTCAAAGCTTTCTTCGGCCATTCTCAAAAGGACGAGAGAAGCGATAATAACCATAATAGCCATTAAAATTGGGACTTCACGGAAAAAACTCCAAATAACCAAGATAAAAATGGTTCCGGACATATTTCCAATTGCTGTGCCTGCCTCAATTGCAATTCTTTTTTTCCATCCGGGGTTTGATTTCATTAAATTTGCTATAAAAATTGCAAAATCGACAGAGGTTTTAAGGTAAATTGTGAGGCCAACTAGAACATCCTGAATCCGAATTTGGGGAATAATTTTTTCCTTAAAAGGAAAAAGGTTTAACAAAGTTATAAAAAAATAAAGGAAGAAAACGAGGCCAAAAAAGGTGAAAATAGTTAAAGATAAAGGAATCAATTGCTCTTTTGCCAATTGCTTCATGAAATAATTATACCAATAACTCTTGGCTTTGGGCAAGCTCAGCCAGAGACTTTTGGTATAGTTTTTTTAAATAAATTTAAAAGTTATAGCAGAATTCTTGTTTTCCAAGGTGTTTTTAGGTAAAATATATCAATCTTTTCCTTGGTAAAAGTAGGTTTTTCGGGCTTGTGTTGGAATGGTAGACAAGCATGCTTGAGGTGCATGTGTTCGCAAGGACGTGGAGGTTCGACTCCTCTCAAGCCCACTTCGTTCTCAATTGGTGGAATAGTGTAAGCACATTAAAATGGACATTGAAACAAAAGTGTTTGTCGGGCAAAAGGCTTTTATAGACAAAGACGGGAAAATCCTTGTTTTAAAGGATCCAAACTACTTAACAAAGGACCAGAAAGGTTTAGATTTTCCGGGAGGAAGATTTAGATACGGAAACGAATTAGTCGATGAATTAAAAAGGGAAGTAACAGAAGAGACAGGATTGGAAATAGAAGTTGGAAAGCCTTTTTTTGTCTGGACAAACTTTAATACAAAAAGAACAGACAACAAAATACAAGTTGTTTTGATAGGATATTTTTGTAAATACAAATCCGGAGAAGTAGTCATAAGCGATGAGCATGTAGGATATGAATGGGTGGATGCCAATAATTTTCAAAACTGGAAGGATAATACCGATTATTACAAAGCGCTTGAAAAATATTTTGAATTAAAAAAAATGGACCCTTAGCTCAGTTGGTAGAGCGTCGCATTTACACTGCGAATGTCAGAAGTTCGAGTCTTCTAGGGTCCACAAAAAAATAATTGACATTGATTTTAATTGTGGTTTAATTGTTAGAATCTGCTCTTTAAATGCCGAGATTGCCAA
>JAKAHW010000063.1 GCA_021825285.1 bacterium | reverse complement strand
ACCATACTTATGGTTTACCAATCACAATTACTAATTGTTCAAATAATTTTGGGCCATATCAGTTTCCGGAAAAATTTATTCCACTTGCTATTACTAATCTTATTGAAGGTAAGAAAGTTCCCATTTATGGAGACGGTTTATATTCAAGAGATTGGTTGTATGTTGAGGATCATGTAAAAGCAATAGAGGCAGTTTTGGAAAGAGGAAAAATTGGAGAAACATACCTTGTTGGAGGAATGACCCAGGAGATTTCAAACATAGATGTTGCAAAAAAAATCATAAAAATTCTCGGAAAATCAGAGGATGATATCGAATTTGTGAAGGATAGACCGGGGCATGATAGAAAATATGCAGTTGACTGGAGCAAAATAAACAAAGAGCTTGGTTGGGAACCTAAATTTGATTTTGAAAAATGGCTTGAAGGAACGGTTAAGTGGTACGTTGAGAATCAAAGCTGGTGGAAAAGAATTAAGGGCGGAGATTATCAAGAATATTATGAAAGGCAATACGGAAAAGCACTATGAAAATAGCAGTCACCGGTCTTAGTGGTTTAATTGGTTCCAGATTTAACTTTCTACTAAAAGAAAAATACGAATTGGTTGGAGTTTCCTCCGAAGAGGTTAATATCGTTGATAAAGAAAAACTTTCAGTTATGTTGGACTCAATAAATCCAGATTTAATTTTACATATGGCGGCAAAAACAAATGTTGACCAGTGTGAAGAGGATAAAGCTGCCGATAACTCAAAAATAAAAAATTTAGGATTACTTGATGGGGAAAACTTTAACCTCAATAATGTTAATTATAAAGATTGGGTAGAAGATTTTTCCGCATTTGCCGTAAATGTTGTAGGGACAAAAAATATTGTAGATTGGACAATTAATAATTCTAAAAAAATAATTTATATTTCAACAGACTTTGTTTTTAGCGGCGATGATACGCCAGCTGGAGGTTATTCGGAAGAAAATAAAACCAATCCTGTAGATTGGTATGGTATGACTAAATTTTTAGGTGAAGAAGTCGTGAGGGAAAATGAAAATAGTTTGGTCGTGAGAATCGCTTTTCCTTATGGTTATAAAAGCGAGGTTAAAACAGATTTTGTTTGGAAATTAATTGAGTTAATGCAAAAAGGAATTGAGCTAAAATTGGTTTCCGACCAATTAATAACACCAACTTTTATCGATGATGTTGTGAGCGGATTGGACTTTTTAATTCAGCAAAACGAGAAAGGTTTGATAAATCTTGTTGGCAGCTCTTCTCTATCTTCTTATGATGCAGGTTTGATAATTGCCGATACGTTTGGTTTTGACAGATCAAAACTAGGCAAAATTACGAATGAGGAGTTTTATAAGAGCCGTGCGAAAAGACCCTTTAAAGCTGTGATGAAAAATGATAAACTTAAAAAACTTGGATTTTCTCCAAAGACTTTCGAAGAAGGAGTAGCTTTAATAAAAGTAAATGTTTGATTCTAGTTTATTAATATTTATACCTGTAACTCTTGGTGTCTTTGCACTTGGCGGATCGCCAGAGACTCCAGGTATTTTTGCTTCAAAAGAAGGGATGCAAAAATGAAAATTACTTTTATTGGACACGGTTACGTAGGATTAGTATCAGCAGCAATATTTGCTGATCTAGGAAATACGGTAACAGTAATCGGTCACACGCCTGCTACGGTAGAAAATTTAAACAAAGGGATAGTCCATATTTACGAGCCTGGTCTTACAGAGCTTGTCCAAAAAAACCTAAAAGCAAAAAGATTAAGTTTTACTTTGGATTATGAAAGTGTTAAAGAGGCGGATCTGGTTTTTACGGCAGTCGGAACTCCTCCCAAGGAAAATGGAGAGGCAGATCTTTCTACAGTTCTTGAAGTTGCAGAAAAAATAGCAAAGAATCTTTCCGGATATACGGTTGTTGTAACAAAGAGTACCGTTCCGATAGGTACAAATCAGAAAATAAAGGCATTAATTGAAAAAGCAAAACCTGAGAAAGCAGAATTTGACGTAGCATCTTGCCCGGAATTCTTAAGGCAAGGTTCAGCAATTTCAGATACTCTAAATCCGGACCGAATAGTAATAGGATTTGAATCCCAAAGAGCTAAAAAACTTCTGGTTGATCTTCATAAACCTCTTCAAGAAAACACCGGTTGTCCATATGTCCTTTGTAATTTAGAAACTGCTGAAATGATAAAGTATGCGGCAAATTCGTTTTTGGCGATGAAAATTTCCTTTGCAAACTCTATCGCTCAACTTTCCGAAGCCACAGGCGCAGATGCTCTACACGCCTTGGAAGGAATAGGCTACGACAAAAGAGTTGGAAATTATTTCTTGCAGCCGGGTCCGGGTTATGGAGGAAGCTGTTTTCCTAAAGACGTAAAAGCCATTATTTCTATTGCGAAAGGATACGGATATGATTTTGACTTATTGACCGAGGTTGAGAATGTTAACCATATTGCCAAGCGCCTAATCGTTGATAAAGCAGAGAGATTGTTAGGGAATTTAAACAACAAAAAAATCGGCATACTTGGACTTGCTTTTAAACCAAATACGGATGATATGCGTTTTGCCCCTTCAATTGAGATAATCGATTGGCTAAAGAGAAAAGGCGCCAAAATTAAAGCATATGATCCACAATCCATGGAAAAAGCAAAGAAAGTAATTTCCGGTATCGAATACATGGACGATATCTACAGTGTGGTAGAAGATGCGGATTTGTTAATTGTAATTACCGATTGGAACGAGTTTAAAGAAATAGATTTTGAAAAAATAAAGAGTTCAATGAAGAGTCCAATGATTATTGACACAAGGAATATTTACAATCCGGCAAAATTAAGGAACCTCGGGTTTACCTATATAGGTGTTGGAAGGCAATGAAAGCATTTATAACCGGAATTTCAGGATTTGCAGGAAGTTTTTTAGCTGAAGAATTATTAAAATCTTCTGAGAACAAAGTCTACGGAACGTATTTAACAAAAGATAGTCTTGAGAGGGTTCCCGAAATAAAAGATAAAATTGAAGGTTTTGAACTGGATTTATTAGATTTTCAAAAGACGCAAGACGTAATTACTCAAATAAAGCCTGATGTCGTTTTCCACCTTGCAGCCCTTACTTCTCCATCCGAAAGCTTTGATAAGCCTTCAGAAGTAATAACTAATAATATAAACGCTGAGCTATCAGTTTTTGAAGGGGTTCGTAAAGCAGGCCTTACGGAATGTAGAATATTAATTACTTCATCAGCAGAAATTTACGGCATTGTTCCTCCTGCCAATCTCCCAATTAGAGAAGATACTTCATTAATGCCTGCGACACCATATGCGGTTTCAAAAATCGCTCAAGACTATTTGGGGCTTCAATATTTTATTTCTTACAAACTCAACATTATTAGAATTAGACCCTTTAATCATATAGGTCCCAGACAAGCTCCGGTTTTTGTTGTTTCTTCATTTGCGAAGAAAATTGCAGAAATAGAAAAAGGGTTGCGCGAGCCAATTCTTCCAGTTGGCAATCTTGAATCTAAAAGAGATTTTACTGATGTTCGGGACATGGTGAGAGCTTATATCCTTTTGGCTGAAAAAGGAACTCCGGGAGAAGCATATAACATAGGATCCGGAATTTCCCATAAAATCTCAAATGTTTTAGACAAAATGCTTTCTTTAAGCCAGGTAAAAATTGAAGTTTCCGTTGACAAAACACTCCTTCGTCCAAGCGACAATCCTGATCTTTATTCTGATAATTCAAAAATACAAAAAGAGACGGGGTGGGCTCCTCAAATTCCCCTTGAGATCTCTTTAAAAGACACTCTGGATTATTGGAGGAAAATTGTTTAAAATTTAATAATCGTTATGGCAAAAAAAGCATTGATTACGGGAATAACAGGGCAAGACGGTTCTTATCTTGCCGAGCTTTTGCTTTCAAAAGGATACGAAGTTTATGGCCTATCTCGTAGAACCAGCACTGTTAATAATGAAAGAATTAAGCATATCCAAGACAAAATAACTCTTTTGCAGGGAGATTTATTAGATCAAAGTTCTTTATCTTCGGCAATTGCTGAAGCAGATCCTGAAGAGGTTTACAATCTCGCTGCGCAATCTTTTGTAAAGACATCTTGGAACCAGCCGGTACTAACAGGAGAATTTACTGCAATAGGCGTAACAAGAATGTTGGAAGCTATAAGAAACGTTAACCCCAAAATTAAATTTTACCAAGCTTCATCCTCTGAGATGTTTGGAAAAGTTACTGAAACTCCACAAAAGGAGACAACAAGATTTTATCCAAGGTCACCATATGGGGTAGCAAAAGTCTATGGACACTACATAACTGTTAATTACAGGGAAAGCTTTAATATGTTTGCATGTTCAGGAATTTTATTTAATCATGAGTCCCCAAGACGAGGGCTGGAGTTCGTAACCCGAAAAATAAGTCATGCTGTTGCAAGAATTAGTTTGGGAAAGCAAAAAACCCTTGAACTCGGAGGTTTGGAGCCAAAAAGAGATTGGGGATTTGCCGGAGATTATGTCGAGGCAATGTGGTTAATGCTTCAACAAGAAAAGCCGGATGATTATGTTATAGCAACAGGAGAAAATCATAGCGTTAAGGAGTTTGTAGAAACAGCATTTAACACAATAGGAATTTCCAACTGGGAAGACCACGTCGTTTCTAATAAGCACGAACATATGAGGCCCGCAGAAGTAGACTATTTGATTGGAGATTATAGTAAGGCGAAAGAAGTTTTAGGCTGGAAACCTAAAACCAGTTTTAAAGAATTGGTTGAAATGATGGTGAAAGCAGATATAGAGATGGAAAAAAAGAATGACTAAATGGCAACATATCTCGTAACCGGCGGAGCAGGATTTATTGGAGCTCATGTATGCTCAGAGCTTCTCAAAAAAGGTTATAAAGTTATTTGTCTTGATAACCTAATAACAGGAAATAAAAAAAACATCGAAGAGCTTGAAAGCAATCCTCTTTTTTCTTACCTTGAGCATGACATTATTAAATCCTCTCCAATAATTGATGAAGAGCTTACTGGAATTTTTCATCTTGCTTCCCCAGCATCTCCAAACAAGAAAAGCCAAACTAGCTACATTAATTTTCCTATAGAAACTCTACTCGTTAATTCACAGGGTACTTTTAACCTTTTAAATTTGGCGAAAGAAAAAAACGCAAGATTCTTATTTGCTTCTACTTCAGAAGTCTATGGTAACCCTCTTGTAAGTCCTCAGCCCGAGACTTATTTTGGAAACGTTAACCCAAATGGAATTAGATCGGTTTATGATGAAGGAAAAAGATTTGGTGAAGCAATGTGTATGGCATTTTTCCGAAAGTTTGGACTGGACGTAAGAATAATGAGAATTTTTAATACTTATGGGGATAAAATGCAGAAAAGCGACGGAAGAGTTGTGTCCGATTTCATAAATCAAGCACTGGAAGGAAAACCGATAACTGTTTTTGGGGAAGGGGCACAAACCAGAAGCTTTTGTTTTATAGACGATTTGGTTGGTGGAATTATAAGCTTTATGGAAAAACCCGATATTGCAGGAGAGGTGATAAATTTGGGAAATCCAGTTGAATATAAAATAATTGACCTAGCAAAACTTGTAAAAGAATTGACAGGAAGTAATTCCGAAATTGTTTTTGAACCTTTGCCTGAAGATGATCCTCTTCAAAGAAGGCCGGATATTACAAAAGCAAAAAATTTGCTGGGATTTGAGCCTAAAGTGCTTCTTGAAGATGGACTAAGAAAAACGATAGAATATTTTAAGAGTATATAAAATTATGAAAGTTGTTGTAATTCTGCCGACATATAACGAAAAAGAGAATTTAGAAAAAATTATCCCTCTTTTGGAAGAAGAAGTATTTCCTAAGGTTCCAAA
>JAKAHW010000062.1:3215-6036 GCA_021825285.1 bacterium | reverse complement strand
TTAAGTGAAGCTAGAAACTTTGCTGTAATTATAACATTTTTAGGGGTATTTCGTTCTCCGCGAAAAGGAATCGGAGCAAGATAAGGAGCATCTGTTTCAACTAAAATGCGGTCTAGTGGTGTCTCCTTGGCAAGATCAACTAAAGCAACTGTTTCTCCGGGAGCCAGACCTTTATACGTTATATTCCCGTCATATCCGATATAAAAACCTAAATCCAAAGCAGATTTTAAAACTTCAAAAGTTCCTGCAAAACAATGAAACATTCCAGGATTAGTTTTTAATAGGTTACGGTTTTCCTTCAAAACGGAAATCACATCCTCACCCGCATGCCTGTTATGTATTTGTAAAGGCAAACCAAGTTTATAGGCAAGATTTATTTGCTTTACAAAAGCTTCCTTTTGAAGCAGAGGCTCAACTATTCCATTTGATTTATAGAAATAGTAATCAAGACCGATTTCTCCAATTCCAATTACTTTTTCATTTTTGGCAATTTCTTCGAGCTCCTCTATCCAACCATCACGAAGCTTGTCAGAGTGATGTGGATGGATTCCGACTATTGCAAACATTTTGTCAAACTTTTTGGTTAATTCCACTGCCTGTAAGCTTGACTCAAGACTCGTTCCTACGTTTATAATTGTTGCAACGCCTGCTTCTCGTGCATCCTTCACAACTTGGTCAACGTCTTTCTCGAAAGAATGGAAGTTTAAATGACAATGAACATCAACCATGATTATAAGTTTAATTACTAAATTTAAAAATATCTACATTTTCATTTGTTTTAACAAGTTCCAAAGCTTTATTTTCAAGAAGTTTTTTCCGAACTGTTTGCCCGTTAGGAAATTTATATTTAAAAAGCTCGAAACCTTTCTTTGAAATTGCGTCGTATTCGTTTTTGTGAATAACTAAATACGAAACTCCAATTTTTTTGATTTCTCGAATAGATTTTTCATCAGGAAAAGTTTGTGCCAGACGATAAGTCATATCTTGCCAAGGATATGGACTGAACCCGCTATACCCATTTACAGATTTTCTAAAGTGAATTGTTGAAAAGTATTCCCGCCTTAATTCTTCCCCGGAATACGGAAACATATTCCAGTTATATATCGGCATTTCTAAATAAACAGAATCTACTGGAGTTGTTGCAAGAAATTTATGTTCAAATGGAAAATCTTTTGTTTGGGCAATTGGGAAAAATTTAATTGGTCCGGGAAATTCAAGAATTATTCCCAACATTAGTAAACCAAAGAATAGATACTTTTTGTTTTTTAAGTACTTAAACCAATCAGATAAGAATACTGCTATCGGGATTGTTGACATAAGAATAAACAACATTTCAAACCGTGCGCTATTCCTAAATCCCTGGAACCCGGGAAGAAGGTAATAAAAAAGTCCGTAAGGCAAAGGTATTAAAAACGGAAAATGAATTGTTTGGCGATTAAAATGAAGTGCCGGACCAAGACTTAAAATAAGTCCTAAAATTGAAACAATAAAAAACGTAATGTAAAAAATATTTTTCTTTTTTAGATAATAAGGAAATTTTATTAATGAAGCTATAAATAAAAAAGAAAATATTCCTCCAATAAATCCAGGTTTTATTTCTGCATTTTTTGGATAACTAGTTGGATTCTGCACAATAGTTAATAACTTATTAAAGCGAGAATGTTCATTTGCCACAAAAAAATCTTCGGGTTGCAAGGCAAAATGAATTGCGTCCCTTATGTCTCTTTTACCATTAAATTCTTTTGAAACTTTAAAATAAGGAGTAATTAAAGGAATAGTTAATATTATAGTTGTCAAAACTAAGATTAAACTTTTTTTATTTATTAATTTTGCAAACTCCACTTTTTTGGAAAAAAATAAAACGCTTAGGAAAATTGAATAGAAAAACACGAGGAAATATCCCGGCATAAAACTGTTATAGATTTGAAAAAGAAAAAACAACGCTGAAAAAATCAAATAAATAAATTTTTCTTTCTTTAAATAAATTAGTGTAAACAAAATTGACAAAGGTATGTATTCCAGAGCCATTACCTGAAGATGAGTTTTTTTATCAAGAAAGGCAGGTGAAAAAATTAGAAGAAATGCTGAAGCAAAAGACGCCAAATGATTTTTTGTAATTTTTAAACAAAGAAGATAAACTGCAAAACCAGTAAGGACAATAGAAGATATTAGGATAAAATTAACAGCAGCAATAGGTTGTTTTACGAGCCAGACAGGAATTATTGATAAAACTCCCGAAGTAATAAAAGGCTCGGAAAAAGCTAGCGTATTTTTATAGGGGAAATAAATATTAGCGTTAAAAATATTTAAAGGATTCGTAAAAAACGAGTGAATTATCCAGTTATGATTCCAGGCAATAAACAATTCATCCCCAAAACTCGTGACATAATCTCCCAAATGGAAAATTAAAGGATGAGTAATATAAAGAGCGGAAAAAACAAACAACAAAAAAACAGAAAACTGTTTCCAAAACTTCATGTTTAAATGTATTTTAAGTAAAGACGAGGAGTTTAGAAAGAGGAATTTTAAAATTTAGTAATCCATTCCGCCCATACCTGGCATTCCGCCACCCATTGGAGATTTCTCTTTTTCAGGGATATCGGTAATTAAGGCTTCAGTTGTCAAAACCATCATTCCGACTGATGCTGCATTTTGAATCGCAGAACGAGTAACTTTTGCCGGATCAACGATTCCTGCATCAAGCATTGAACCATACTGCATTGTCATAACATTAAATCCGTAATCATCCATCTTTGAATTCTCAATATCTCTTATAATTACTCCCGCTTCTTCTCCTGCATTTTTAACAATCCATTTTGTT
>JAKAHW010000062.1:0-3205 GCA_021825285.1 bacterium | reverse complement strand
TTGGCTCTGCCAATGCTTCGTAAAGTATTTCAATTCCTTGTTTTTGATCCTCATTGGTAAGTGTATCTTTAAGTTTTAATAAAGCTTTTCTTGCACGAAGTAGTGTTACTCCTCCTCCTGGAACAATTCCTTCTTCAATTGCAGCTTTGGTTGCGGCAACTGCATCTATTACTCTTTCTTTTTTGTCTTTAAGCTCTATCTCGGTTGCAGCTCCCACATTAATTACTGCTGCTCCTCCTGAAAGCTTTGCTAAGCGCTCTTGAAGCTTTTCGCGGTCAAATTCAGAAGTTGCCCTATCCAATTCTTTTTTAATTTGGGAAATTCGAGATTTTACATCTAGTGCATTTCCTTTTCCTCCAATAATTTGTGTACTTTCGTTTGTTGCTTTTACTTTTTCTGCTTTTCCGCAATCCTCGACAATAACTGAATCAAGTTTTCTTCCGGTGTCTTCTGAAATTACAGTTCCACCTGTAAGAGCCGCTATATCTTCAAGCATTTGCTTTCTGCGGTCTCCAAATCCGGGAGCCTTCACTGCTAAAACATTCAAAACTCCCTTGAGCCTATTAACAACCAATGCTGCTAAAGCTTCACCCTCAATATCATCTGCAATAATTACTAAATTCTTTGAAATCTTTACGAAATTTTCCAAGAATGGAAGTAACTCGGAAAGATTTGAGATTTTTTTATCGGTTATTAATATATATGCGTCATCAATTTCTGCTTCCATCCTGTCTGCGTTTGTTACAAAATATGCTGACGCATACCCTTTATCAAACTCCATTCCCTCTTTATAGTCTATAGAAAACTCTATTCCTCGTCCTTCTTCAACTGTAACAATTCCGTCTTTTCCGACCTTTTGTAAAGCTTCAGCAATTAATTCTCCGATTTTTTCATCTTGAGCAGATATAGTTGCCACTTTTGCCACATCCCCGTCTGCAACTTTCTTTGCCATTCTTTTAACTTCGGAAATAACTGTCGCGACTCCTTTTTCGACTCCTACTTTTAAAATCATCGGGTTTGATCCTGCTGAAACCGCCTTGAAGCCTCCATGAATTATTTGTTGTGCTAAAAGAGTAGCTGTTGTGGTTCCGTCTCCTGCAACATCATTTGTTTTTGACGCTGCTTCCTTAACAAGCTGCGCTCCCATATTTTCGAATGGGTCTTCAAGCTCAATTTCCTTTGCGACAGTTACTCCGTCGTGAATTACTGATGGTGCGCCCCATTTTTTATCAATTGCAACGTTTCTGCCTTTTGGACCAAGTGTTGTTACAACTGCGCTTGCCAACTTATCAACGCCTGCTTTAAGGCTGTTTCTTGCTTCTTCTGAATATTTAATTTGTTTTGCCATAAGTTTAGTTTAAGATTGCCAAAATATCGTTTTGGTCGACTATTGTCCATTCTTCGTTTCCCATTTTTATTTCATTTCCGCCCCATTTTTTATACATGACTTTATCTCCAACTTTTACAACCATTTTTTCTTGTTCACCTTTTGGGGTTATTTTTCCAACGCCCACAGCCATAACAAGGCCAATTTGTGGTTTTTCTTTTGCTGTATCGGGAAGATAAAGTCCGCCTGCAGTTTTACTTTCCGCCTCAAGAGGCTTGATAAGCACGTTGTTAAATAGAGGTTTAACTGATGTTTTTGTTTGTGTTTTTACCATATAAATAAATTAATAAATTTTAGGAAAAATCACTCTATGTTTTAGAGTGCTAATATTTATACAACAGCTTTCTTTTTTTGTCAAGAGTATTTAAGAGAAAACTCACGCAAAAAGCATTGACTTATGCTTTTAAATTGGCTACGCTATTAAAAGTCGAATGAGAATACTTAGGAATAAATATTTTATTCTAGGGAATTTATTGCTTTTATTGATCACAATTCCGGTCACAATTTTCTTTATTAAGAAGCAAACGGAGGTCAGAACCAAAGCACAAGCTTCTACCCGATTATTTTTCAACCCCGCAACAATTACAAAAAGCAATACTTGTCCGAATCTTGCAGTTGATGTTATGGCCGACCCCGGACAAAATTTGGTAGCAACGGTTAACTTTTTTGTAACATTTGATGCAACAAAACTTGAACTTATATCAATTACTCCAAGCTCATCCTTCTCTTCGGTTCATCGTGAAGCAAGCATAGGAAGCGGAACAGGAGATATATCTGTAAGCACAGGCGGAGACACGACTAAATCAATAACTACTGTTACAAAAGTTGCTACCCTTACTTTCAATATAAAACAAGGCGCCGAGGGAGCGACTCAGATAAAGTTTGATGATACCAAAACCCAAGTTTTCTCTCTTAATGAACCGGCGGATCAACCATTTGAAAATGTTCTCTCATCAACTGCCCCCGCTGATATAACTCTCAATTCTGGAGTATGTTCGGACGCAACAACCGGAACCCCAACTCCAACTCCTACAGGCGGAACGCAAACATCCATAACCCCAACTCTAACCGTTTCGCCAACATTAGCACAAACATCCGTAACGCCAACTCTAACCGTTTCGCCAACCCTTGCAACAAATTTGCCACCTGTTTGCTCTAGCCTTTCTGCAAGTCCGGCAACTTCCGGATCTGCTCCACTTGCTATTTCCTTTACCGCAAAAGGCAATGACCCTGACGGCACAATTACAAAAGCGACGTTCAATTTTGGAGATGGACAGGTTCAGGATGTAACCGACGGGATGAGCTTACAAAATGTCACGGCACAAACAAATCATACTTTCCAAACCGGAGGAACATTTGGAACCACTGTCACTTTTACGGACAACAGAGGGACGATATCCCAATCTTGTTCTCAAACTATTATTGCCTCAGGCGCGGGGGCAACCTCTACACCTACTGTTGTTGCCAGCTCTTCACCAACAATTGCCCCAACAGGAAGCATATCAACGACCCTAGGAATAGTTGGAGCAGTAATCTTGACAATAATCGGAGGATTCTTGCTACTCGCTCTCTAATTTAAACCTTAAGTACGGAAAGAAAAGCTTCTTTAGGGATAGACACACGTCCAATAGTCTTCATCTTGGATTTTCCTTTTTTCTGTTTATCCAAAAGCTTATCTTTTCTGGTTCTGTCTCCTCCGTAGAGCTTTGCGATGACATCTTTTCGGAATGCCGAAATTTTTTCACTCGCCACTATTTTTGCTCCAATCTGAGCCCGAACCGCAATTATAAATTGGTGTCTTGGAATAGCGTCTCTTAA
>JAKAHW010000061.1 GCA_021825285.1 bacterium | reverse complement strand
CGGAACAGGAAGTTATACTGCAAAAGGAAATCAATTAACTCCTCCAAATTCAGGTTTAAAAACCAACTATACTTATACATTTGAAATACATAATGATGTTACGGGAGAAAACTTGGATTCAAAACAGATAAAAACTCCAATTTGTTCTGTTCAAAACCCTACTAGTACTCCAACCCCTACATCTTCAGTTCCCACAACTGTCCCAACCGTGACACCAATTCCTCAACAGACATATACTTGTGGTTCTTGTTCAGGCACTAAAAATGCTCCGGGAACAATTCAAATTGGACAGCTTTGCTGCACGCCTAATTAATTTCTTGGCAAACGAGCCCCATTTTTGCTAAAATATAAGCCTAGAGGTTTGTTGTTATAGTTTCAAATAAATATGCAAAAAGATCCATATCAAATTCTTGGGGTAAAAAAAACAGCGGATGCGAGTGAAATAAAAAAAGCTTATAGAAAGTTGGCTTTGGAATTTCACCCTGACAAAAATAAATCTAAGGAAGCTGAAGAAAAATTTAAAGAAATAAATCAAGCTTACGAGATTTTATCTGACCCCAAGAAAAAACAATCATATGACCAGTTTGGGCACGCCGGGAATGGGCAGGGTCCGTTTGGAGGAGGATTTGGAGGCGCTCAAGGAGGGCAAGGTCCATTTACCTATTCGTATACTTCAAACGGAGATGGGTTTGATTTTGGCGGATTTTCAGACCCATTTGATATTTTTGAGCAGTTTTTTGGCGGAGGTTCCCCTTTTGGAAAAAGAAAACCGGCTTATTCAATAAATATCGATTTTATGGAAGCGGTGAAAGGAACAACTAAAAGAGTTGGTTTAAATGGGAAAAATCGTGACATAAAAATTCCAGCAGGAGTAGACAATGGGTCAAGAATAAGGTTTGACGATTTTGATTTAGTTGTAAATGTTTCTCCTCATCCTAAATTTAGGCGTGAGGGAGCAGACGTAATATCAGAGTTAGAAGTTCCTTTTACTCAAGCAATAATTGGTGGAATTGCGCCCGTTGATACAGTGGAAGGTCAGGTGAGGCTCAAAATCCCAGAAGGTACACAGCCGGGAGCAGTTATAAGAATTAAAGGAAAAGGAGTAGTCCATATAGGAGGAAAAAGCAAAGGGGACCACTATGTTAGGGTCAAAATTACTATTCCTAAGAAACTCAAAGGACAACAAAAACAACTCATCGAAGAGTTTGAAAAAGAAGGTAAAAAATCCGGCTGGTTTTAGCTATCAGTGTTTGGTTTATTTATTATTTTTTAAACCAAGGGAATCGTGCATTCGGATTGCCAAAAAGCCAAGCATCAGAAAGAGCCATAAATAAAGCTCCAATCATGAAGCTCCAAGAATAACTACTCAATGATAACACGTCATTAATTGTTGCTCCAGATGCTTGTAAAAGCCAAACGCCAAAGATAATATTCACAAAAGCCCATACCACATTTACTAATGCACTTGAGTCTTTTGCGAGTGGTGTCATGTGTTTTTTGCCCCTTACACCATTTATTAAATGTGGAAGACTATTTGCTAAAAACATTCCTGAAAGAAATCCTAATAGTAAATTCATTTATTTCACCTCCTTTCTTATTAAGAATAGGTGAATTACTTCATGTTTGTCAAGGGAATTAAAAAGGAAGTTTGTCGTTTGCGGCGAGGAAAATTGTGATGCCTGTTCCAATCATGGTGCTACCCGCAGCAATTCCTGATGCAACTAATTTTTTATCGCGAAAGTTTTCAAGCGTTGATAGGATATTATTGGTTCCAATACCAATCGTTGATGTTAATAGTAAGCCTGTAGGAGCGTAGGCGTTTATTTCTTGAAAAGAGTCACCCATTAAAGAAACCGTTGCTGCAGTCGCAGCCAATGGCCCGGATATTCTAAGTGCTTTTCTCCATTTTTCTTCATCAAGTCTTTTAGACAATAAGTAAGCCTGAGCTGTTAGCGAAGCGGTTAAAATAATCCCTGCGCCCAATACCATCCGCGACCTATTATCGTCAAGTAAATCGTGTAGCTTTGTATTCCTTGAAGGGTTTATTTGCTCCTGCTTTCCCTCGGAAAGAAAATAATGGTGTGGCGGAGGAGTATTTTCTGTTTGTGTTTGAACTTGGTGTGTTTCTGGCAACACGGATGTTGCAAGCATTACTCCTGCCAGTAGCCCTTTCCTACCAAAATTTGATAATGTTTCCTTAGACATAACAAAGCATTATACAAAATTATAGGTTTATAGTAAAATACAGGAATGGTATTACCCACAGAGCGTGATTTAGGAAGAAATGTAAAACCTGATCTATTAAGGCTTCCGGAATATAAAGGAAGTGTATTGGAATTTGAAGGAGTAAAAATCCAAATGGATAAAGGTGGCTGGAGTTTTACGCACCCGGATAAAGGTCCAGTCACAATTGATACGTATTCAATTTGGAATCCTCATCACAGGCAAGAAATTGCAGAAAGGCTTTTTAGGGGACAAGTTTGCGCGATGTACATCATGGGAAATTACGGTGTGGGTCAAGTGAGAGTGTCGCCTGAATGGAATCAAGGCGGAGGGAATAAAAACGTGATATTAGATGAAATAAAAAAGAGAGCAAGGGTTAATAATTTAGTAGCTTTTGTAGACCCAGATGACGTTTATCCTTTTATTGACAAAACAAGATTACCTCAAGAACTAAAAGGGTTGAGATGGGCAAAACAAAGATATGGTATTTACGCAGGTCCACAACACAATATTATTCCAGTTGTTGATAATGGAACCGTAGATAAAGACTTAGTAAGAGAGGGTGATAAGACTATGGCTGTTTTTTGGATTCCTGGTCATTGGGGATATGAAGAAATTGGAGATAAATTAAGAAAGCTCACAAAACACGGAATTTTCGGAGGAGGATCGTTAAATATTCATGGAGAGGCACCTTGTTACACAACACGTGAATTGTATCATGAGTTATCAGCTCAACCGGATTGGCAGGAAAATATCGATTTTATTATTCTTGATGAGCTCGCAGAATCTTATCGTGTAGGTAGATCACAGACAATGGTTAGTTTTGCAACTTTCCCGCCGGAAGCTGTAAGAATTGGCTCACTTTCTGTAGACAAAATAAACGAGAAAACCGGAGCAGGAATTGTTGAGAATGGAGAAGTAAAAGAAGCGTCAAGCCTTACAAAATACAATATGAGAAATAACGCAGTTTCAGATGGTAGGGTAGAAGGAATAATGGCAAAAATTAAAAGATATAAAGAGTGGTATCGGGCAAATTTTGAACGTAGACATGAAAAAACACCTTCATTTCCCCAAAGACCAAACATGAGGCCTGTTTTACGATAATTTATCTAAGCTTTTCGGTCCACAAATAAATCCTGTAATAGCACTTGCCGCAATAACTTGTGGGCTTGCGAGATATGTGTCTCCTTTTCCTGTTCTTCGCGGAAAATTTCTATTGGTTGCAAAAATTGCCGTTTCATTCTCTTCTGTAGAGCCCGGTCCGGCATCCATACAAGCTCCACAACCAACCGGTAAGACTATGGCTCCAGCATTCTTGAAAGTCTCAAGAAGCCCTCTTTCTTTTGCCTCTTTTAGTACCGAAATAGAATTTGGGGAGATGTAAAATTGCACTCCTTCACTTACTTTTCTTCCATTCAAAATAAATGCTATTTGTTCTAGATCGCCAATACTTCCGTTAGTGCAGGATCCAGCGTATGCTTTTTGGATTTTTATGCGTTGTTTTACGATTTCAGATAGTGGGATCCCGTTTTTTGGATTTCCGGGGGTCGCAACCATTTGTTCAACGGTTGAAAGATCGATATTTAAGACATTTGAATACTCGGCATCTGGATCCGGGCTTATCATCATTTGTCTAATTTCCGCTTCACTAAGTCCACGCTTTTCCTTTAAATATTTAACGATTTGTTTATTTGGTTCTGTTATTCCCGTAAAACCAAGTAGCTCTACAGCCATATTAGTTAAGGGTATTTGTTCATCAAGTGGTATTTCATCTAAGATTTTCCCTCCAAACTCCAAGACTTGTCCTGGTGGTTGATTTCTAAATTCAGAATTAGCACCAAGCCAAAGCATAAAATCTTTAATTGTTACATTTTCTGGGAGTTTTCCCATTAGGTTTATTCTGATTGTCTGAGGAACTACTGCAACCATTCTGTCATAAGCTATTGCTCCTGCAAGATCTATAGCGCCTTTTCCAATTGCCAATGTATTTAATACACCGTCTGTCGATGTGTGGGAATCGTTTCCAAGAATTAATTGTCCAGGGAGACCAATAGACTCAACAATTTGAATATGGCAAATAGCCGGCGCACCATCCGGAGTAAGCTCATAAACTTTAATTCCATAACTTTGCCCAAAATTTGTTTGTTCTCCTCTTTGAATTAATGCTTCCGGCGTAGTTAAAAGTGCGGTGTGGTCGTTGTGAAGACTTATTTTATCTGGTCTTATGACTGGAATATTATCTCCAAATTCTTGGTGAAGAGCAGTTCTGACTACCGGTGTTTGAAGCTCATAGCCATAATAAACATCAGGCTCTAAAACGCATTCTTCACCAGGTTTTGTTCCCAAGATTCCTATTCCTCCATCCTTGTTTATAGCTTTTGAAGCAAAAATCTTTTCGGCAATTGTCATTGGCCTTTTAGAGGTTTCTGTTTTGGGTGGATTTGATCTTCCTTCTTCAATTGCTTTAAAATACCCAAGCAGTCCCCCCGATGTTCTAATTTGTGAGGCGATGGAGGTGTCTGTGTCTGAGACATCTTGATTTGGATCGTACTTTCCATCCAGTAATAATTGGGTTCTATAGTCGTTTGGGGAAAAAACCCTCATACCCAAATTATTACAATTGTCCCGAAATATTCTTTGGGCGTCGGCAACCACAGTTTCAATTCCGGCCTCTTTTAAAGCTAGTGGTGCGTGAATTCTTGAAGAGCCTTGGGCAAAGGCGCTACCCGCAACTATTATTTGAAAATTTCCCGCTTTTATTTCACCCGGTTTTATAATTCCTCTCCTTAGGCCGGTTAGGGCATAAGTTCCTAAGTATTCAGCTTCGCTTCCTGTGAATCGTAGACAAACAGAATTGGGTATCAGCTCATCTGTAGAAATATCAGGCATCAATTCATCTTGATTAATACCTACAAGATCAGTTCCTTCTAATTGTTGCCTAATTAGTTCAGGGTTTTTTGTTAAATAGAGAATACGCCCTTTACGGGCAGAGCGTTCTCCGTTTTGCTGTGTTTCTCTTAAGCTTTCCGCATTCATAACAGTTTAGTAATTATATAGTCTAATTTATTTTTTTCAACTTTTTGGCTTTACAAATTGCTTCACCTATAGTAAAATTTACCGATATGCATAGAGTAGAAGCACCAGGAATTTATGATTGGTCAAAACATGAAGGCCCAACCAATTCAGTGAGGGAGAGACGTTTTCCAGTTCATGTTACATCTGAAGATTTAAGAGACGGATTACAGGGAACTCAGGTTAAGCAACACCCCACGCTCGTTCAAAAAGAAATATTATTGGCACATTTATCTGGACTAATAGAGCATGCTGATATAGGTTTTCCAGGGAGTGGCGAAGAACATACAGCAGAAATCGTAGAATTAATTAAAGTCTTAAAAAGCTGGGATTCTACCCTTACGTTAAGTGTTGCTGCAAGAGGAGCTGTTAAAGAAGACGTGCGTCCCATAGTTGATATTTCTCATAAACTGGGCGGATACCCTTTAGAAGGTGACTTATTTTTGGACGGATCAAGATTTAGGGCAAATGTACAAGGGTGGGATAGAGATGAAAAAATAAAGGATTTGGCAAAAAACATTAAGATGTTGAAAAAACAAGGTCTACCCGTTATGTTTGTTCCAGAACGAGCAACAACGACTCCCCCAGAAGAATTAATGGAGGTATGTAGAGTGGCTTTAGATTGTGGAGTTGACAGATTATGTCTGACCGATACCCAAGGAATAGGTTGGTACAGGGATATCCAAAACATGTTTAGAGCAGTATTGGGTGAATTTCAGGACAAATTTCCGGATTTGAAATGGGATGCACATTTCCACAATGATAGAGAACTCGGAATGGCAAATTGTCTAACGG
>JAKAHW010000060.1 GCA_021825285.1 bacterium | reverse complement strand
CTGCACCAAGGCGACAATAGATTCTAACAAAAGAAAAGGTAGCGGCGCAACAAACGCAAATAGCGATGATATTGTTGTCATCACCACTTCTCCTGCATAAATATTACCAAAAAGCCTAAAGGAAAGCGAGAACAATTTTGTGAATTCTGAAATAAGTTCCAGTATTCCAACAAATAAGTAGATAGGATTTAAAGAGAAAAATCTTTTAAGATAATTTACGATCCCGTTGTATTTGATGCTAAAAAAGTGAGTGACGACAAGAGAAACCGTAGCCAGGGCAAATGTCGTGTTGAAATCGCTAGTTGCCGCCCTAAGTAGCGGGACCAAAACTTTTTTTCCACCCTCCTCTTCAAAAAATCCTATTGTTCCGAATCCAGGCAAGAGTCCGACAATATTTAGGGTAAATATAACGATAAAAAAGCTCGCAAACCAAGGGAAGATAACATTCTTAAACTTGGGGGATATTTGGTCAGTCAGGTCGTAGAAATAGGTTATTACCATTTCGCTTACATTTTGAAGAGCTCCCGGGATAAGTTTTACATTTTTTGAAACAAAAAAAACAAAAGTCAAAAGAAGAGAATCTACTAATAGAGTAGCAAGAATAGTGTTGGTAATTTTAAGACCAAAAAAACTACCGATAACTTCCGGTTGAAGTGAAACCATGACCTCGTTATTGTATAAAAAGATAGGAAATTAGTCAACAATGAATTGCTTTTAAAGTGTAAATTAATTAACGCTTCGAAGACGGCTTAAGGTATCGACGATTACGACAGGTCTCTCATCCTTAAAATCAAGTTTTCCTTCAACAACTATTATAGAATCCCTATTCAAAAGGCCTTTAACAATTTCATATGTTTTAGGAAACACAACACACTCAACACTAAACCCTACATTGTCTTCAAGCGTAATAAAAGCCATTTCACTGTTACTTTTACGAGTTATTATTTTCTTGACTTGTGAAAGAATTCCTCCTATTTTAATTTTGGTACCTTCTTTTTCTTCACCCAAATCGACTATATTATGGGAAACCGTGGCTATTAAGTTGTCAAGTTCGTGGTTTAATGGATGGTCTGTCAGGAAAAAACCTAAAAGTTCTTTCTCAAAAAACAACTTTTCTTTATCAGAAAATTCATCTATATCCTCAACTAATGTGTCTTTTTGATAGCTTTTTTTTGTGGCAAGGTCATCACCAAAAAGACTGAACTGGTTTTTAATTTTAGCTTTTTCCTCTTTGTTAATTTTGTCAACGACATTTGCCATAGAAGAGAGAAGGGAAGCGCGATTTCCAAACTCATCCATTGCACCCGCTTTTATTAGGCTTTCAAGAGTTTTTTTGTTGACTTTTGATAAGTCTACACGGTTACAGAAATCATAAAGACCCGTAAAGTTTCCATCTTTTCCTGCTTCAAGGATTGTCGAGATTGCAGCAGCCCCGACGTTTTTAATGGCTGTAAGTCCGAAACGTATCTTGTTGTTCTCTATTGAAAATTCAAATTCGGATTTGTTGACAGAGGGTGGTAAAACTTCGACTTTTAGTCTTCTGCATTCGGCAATTGCTTGAGAGATCTTTTCGTTTTTAGCAGGACCTGTTGTGCCGCGAGATTCGGCGGTAAGAAGCGCAGTCATAAATTCAACAGGATAATGGGCTTTAAGGTACCCGGTCCTAAAAGCGATAGTTGCATAACACGCAGCATGAGCTTTGTTAAATCCGTATCCGGCAAATGGAGCAATAAGCTCAAAAATTTCCTCGGCCTTTTTCTGTGTTAGCCCGTTCTTAACCGCCCCCGAAAGAAAAATTTCCCTTTGTTTCTTCATTTCTGCCGGAATCTTTTTACCCATTGCTTTGCGGAACTTGTCAGCATCAAGCCACGTGTAGCCGGCCAGGGCAATAGTAGTTAATAAAACGTCGTCTTGGAAGGTTAAGATTCCATAAGAAGGCGCTAATATTTCTTCGAGTCGAGGATCGGGAAATTTAATAAGTTTTGGATTGTGTTTTCTGGCAATAAATTCCGGAATGTTTTGCATGGGGCCCGGTCTATATAAAGCAACCATAGCCATTAAATCAAAGATGGTAGTTGGTCTTAAGTCCTTTATATACCTACGCATTCCCGAAGATTCAAGCTGGAATATTCCTGTCGTTTCCGCATTTGAGAGAAGCTCGTACGTTTTTTTGTCGTCCAAGGGAAGTTTTGTCAGGTCTATCTCAGCGTTTTGGTTTTGCCTGATAAACTTTAAAGTCTCTTCGATAATAGTTAAATTTCTCAGTCCCAAAAAATCCATTTTTAAGAGTCCGACTCCGTCTTCTCCAACAGTATACATGTCATATTGGGTAACGACTTTATCTCCGTTAGTTTCTCTTTGGAGCGGAGTATACTCGGTTAATGGTTTATCGGCTATGACAACCCCTGCTGCATGTACTGAAGCGTGACGTGCTACTCCTTCAAGTTTTTTTGCAACGTCCAAAAGCCTTTTTGTTTCAGGTTCCGTTTTGTAGGCCATCGAAAGGTCGGGACTTTGTTCTAGCGCTTTTTCAATTGTCATTGCGTGGCCTTGCCAACCTGGGGGAATCATTTTTGAAATTCTGTCCGGTCCGGCGTATGGCATACCAAGAGCACGCCCTGCATCCCTAACTGAGCCTCTCGCCTCCATTGTTCCAAAAGTTATAATTTGGGCAACCTTGTCTTCTCCGTATTTCTCGGTAACGTATTTTATGACTTCGTCACGTCTGGTATCTGCAAAATCAAGGTCTATATCGGGAGCTGATGGTCTGTACGGATTTAAAAACCTTTCAAATGGAAGCTTGAAGTAAAAAGGGTCTACGTCAGTAATATTAAGGGCGTAAGAAACAGCAGATCCGGCAGCTGATCCTCTTCCCGGACCTACGGAAATACCATTTTCTTTCGCCCAATTTACAAAGTCGGAGACTATAAGAAAATACGCTTCGTATCCTTTTTTAGTGATGATAGAAAGCTCATAATCTACCCTTTCACGGATTTCATCCGTTACTTCCTCAAATCTTTTTTCAAGCCCTTCGTAAACAAGTTTTTTTAAATATGCTTCCGCTGATAATCCGTCCGGAACATCAAAAATAGGCATAATCCACTTTCCCAGCTCTAACTCGAGGTTGCACATTTCGGCTATTTTTACAGAATTTGAGATGGCTTCAGGTAAATCTTGGAAAAGGGCTTCCATCTCCTCAGGGGGCTTGATATAGAAATCCGGGGAATCCATCATTGTTAATTTACGGTTAGGGGTATCAATTGTTGTCTGGGTTCCGATACATAAAAGGATTTCCTGAGCTTCTGAGTCTGTTTTTCCTATATAGTGGTTGTCGTTTGTCGCAACAAGAGGAATTCCTTCGCGTCTTGAAACTTCAATCAACTTTTTATTTAGCGGTTCTTGAAGAGGAACATTTAAGTGTCTTTGAACTTCAAGATATAAGTTTTCTTTAAATATTGCTTGGAGTTGTTTTAATCTCCTGGACGATTCTTCATTTTCGTTATTCAATAACGGTTCACTAATGTATCCGTTTACGCAGGCAGTAAGGCAAATTAAGCCTTCGGAAAATTCCTGAAGTAAATGGATATCGGTTCTTGGCTTGTAGTAAAATCCTTCAAGGTGAGAAGTCGATACAATCTTCATTAAATTCTTGTAACCGATATTATTTTTGGCAAGCAAAATTAAATGGTTGTAGTCTTTGTCCTCAACGGTTTTATCGTGTCTGGTTTTTTTTGCAATGTATATTTCGCACCCGATTATCGGCTTGATTCCGGCTTCTTTACAGGCTTTATAAAACTTGATGGTTCCATACATATTTCCGTGGTCCGTAATTGCTAAAGCCGGCATACCCAATTCTTTAGCACGGTTAACCATGTCGTTCATTTTAGAAAGACCGTCCAATAAAGAATACTCGGAGTGGTTATGAAGGTGTACGAAATCTGCCATTTTAAGCTAAAACTGCCGGTTTAAAAAATCTTATTTGGTTTCCTTGCGTTCTTGATGCTTCTTTTGCAGCATACATTGCCTGGTCAGCATTTTTTATCGATGTTTCTTTACCATTTAAGTCTATATTTGAGACTCCTGCAGCAATTGAAATCCCTTTTTCGTTAAATATCGCATTAGCTCTTTCCCACCATGATTTTACCCCATCTTCTGTCGTGTTTTTTTGGACAATTACAAACTCATCTCCTCCTGTTCTTGCTATTATGTCCCCCGTTCTTCCTGCCTCTTTTAAAGCTTCTCCTATCAACTTTAGGTATTTATCTCCGGCTTCATGTCCTTGTGAGTCATTTATCGCTTTTAGCTTATTTGCATCCAATACAATAGCTGTTAGTGTCGTGTTATTTCTTTTTGCTTCCAGTACCTCTCGCGACAAACCTATTTCGAAGCCATTTCTGTTTAATAATCCAGTTAAAGCGTCAATTTGCCCTTCTGTTTCTTTTCTGGTTAGCTGTTTTGACAAATCGGAGACCAAACCTTTTTGGTCGGGTGCCGTGAAGTTTTTCCCTCTTTTGAAAAAGGAATCTTGAACACTCTCCCGATTTCTTCTATGAATATGCTTGAGGGTTGAAAAGTTCGTACTTCCTGAATTTTGGGCTTCAGACCCCAGCGTGTCCTCGCTCATATAAGCTCCTTTATTTTGTTTATCACTATTTGTGTGTCTGTTTTCATTTTAACCTCTCTCATAACTTGACCTAACAAAAATTGAAGAACATTTTCTTTACCAGATTTATATTCTTCTACTGCTTTTGAGTTATCATTTAATACTTTTTTAACCGCGTTTTCAAGTAATTCTGGGCTGATTTCATCTTTTTTATTTTCGGCCAAAACCATTTCAATAAGTTTTGCGGGTAATATATTGTCTGTGTCTATTTTTTTGTTAATTATTAGATTTGCAATTTGTTTTGCCGATACATTGTGAGCTTTACCTACTTTTACTGCTTCTTCAAAATAATCTGCCACGTCTTTTTCTCTTGTAACGATTTCTGCATCATAGGGTGAGAGGCTAAACTCTTTTTGGAACCGTTCCATTTTTTTATCAGGCAATTCTCCGATTTTGTTTGCCAATTTTTGAATTTGTTCATCAGTAAACAAAATAGGCGGAATATCAGGCTCGGGGAAGTATCTATAATCGTGCGCTTCTTCTTTTGAGCGTTGCGAAACAGTTTCATTTTTAGTGTCTGACCAGCCTCTGGTTTCTTGAGTCGGTGTTTTTCCTTCATCCAAGATTTTTGTTTGTCTTTCAATTTCAAACCTTATCGCTTTCCCGACAAAGCTAAATGAGTTGATATTTTTTACTTCCACTTTATAACTTGGTAATTCGCTAGAACCTATTTCTGCCAGAGATATGTTTGGCTCTAGGCGCATTTCCCCTTTTTCCATATCCGCGTTGGAAACATCAAGATAACGGACAATTTTTTGAAGTTTTTGGAGGTACTGGATTACTTGAAACTCATTATCAAAGTCAGGTTCCGTGACAATTTCAACAAGCGGAACTCCAGAACGGTTGAAATCGACTAAGGAAACTTTTTTCCCATCAATAGTTGCGTGAGTAAGTTTTCCCGTATCTTCCTCCATGTGTACGCGAGTGATTCTTATAGTTTTGGTTTCTTTTGAATCCTTATCCTTTTGAACAGTAATTGATCCTTTTTCACCAAAAGGCTGATCGTATTGGCTGATTTGATATCCTTTGGCAAGATCAGGGTAAAAATAGTTCTTGCGGTCAAATTTTGAGACTTTATTGATCTTGCAGTTCAAGGCTTGGGCTATCATAATGCACCATTCTATGGCTTTTTTATTAGGAACAGGGAGCGCTCCGGGAAGTCCAAGACAAACAGGGCATGTGTGAGTGTTTGGTTCTTCGCCAAAATAAAAAGCTGTACACCCACAAAACATTTTAGAGTTTGTTTTTAGCTCTACGTGTACTTCTAGCCCTATAATTGGTTTATGGTTCATAGATTTGGTTTTTTACTTCTAAAGTCCGTATGTTTTTCAAATTGATGGGCAACTCTTAGAATTAATTCTTCCGAAAACTGAGGACCCATTATTTGAAGTCCGATAGGAAGACCGTCCTTTGTAAAGCCGGAACGGACATTTATTCCCGGTAGTCCTGCGATGGAGGATGGTTCAACTAATGCGTCTGCTAATTCTCCAAACATAGCTTGGCCTTCGGATGCTCCTAAAG
>JAKAHW010000059.1 GCA_021825285.1 bacterium | reverse complement strand
TCAAAATTTGGAGAAAAAACCAGATTGTGAATTCTATGAGGCATCCCATTTTCCGTATAAATAGATGAAAGTTCTGTTGAAAGCATGAAATATGGCCCAAGGAATTCTTTTGAAGAAAGGCTTCCAAGCTCGGAAAGAATTGTCCCTTCTTCTTTTAGTTTAAAAATTCCCGGATTCATTTCTTCAAGAAAACGCTTAGCCTCCGAAAACCATAAAGGGTGAGTAAAATCTGTGACAGAAAGAACATTGATGCCCTTTTTTCTCCCCCATAAATACATATTCTGAATATTCATGCGTTGGGAAACAGCCCGCGAGTAACGTGAATGAAGGTGGAGATCAAGTACGAGTTCCATTGTTATGCACTATTTAAACAGATAGGAAAACCGCTTTCAAGAAGAAATTATTTTAACGGAATGAGAAACTTTCTTTCATGTGAAGGGGTTTGTACCTCTTCATTAAGACCCGAAAGAGCGTGTTCTACTTGTTCTGGATTACCCACCAAACTCAATAATTCTTGTGGAATCATATCTTTCTCAACTATCGGAAAAGGGACGCTCTCTTTTGAAACTGCCATATCAACTTCCTTATACTCCTCTAAATGAATATTTTCAACTGCTTTTTTTAAGGGTTACAAATTTATACTTTAATCCTTCGCTCTCCCCTTCTTCCTCCTCTATAATTTTATTAAATTCGCTGTATTCGGGAAAAAATGCATCTGCTTCAGAATATTCCTGATCAACAAGGGTCAGGTAAAGCCTATCTGTATACTTTAAACCCTGCTCATAAATTTGTCCTCCGCCAATAATAAAAATTTCGCTCGAACCGGAAGAATCCTTAGCTTTCTTGATTGCCTCTTCAATTGAACTTGAAACAATAATACCGTCACGAACAAAACCTGAATCACGTGTAATTACAATGTTTGTGCGTCCGGGAAGCGGTCGTCCTATTGATTCGAAAGTCTTCCTTCCCATAACAATAGGATGTCCTATGGTAATTTCTTTAAAGCGGGGAAGCTCACCAGGAATATGCCAAAGAAGCTTATTTTTCGCGCCTATTTCCCTGTTCTTCCCAATTGCAGCAATAATATTAATCATTTTAGTGAGTTGTTTACAATTTCTATAACATTCGGAAGGAGCAATTTCTTTTTGTCCAGTATTTTCAGCTTATCAAGACCTACCCAATAGGGCTGTGTTTCATCATTTCCAGAAAGCTGTCCATAGAAATTTTGGACTTTAAACCCCCTCCATCCGAAGGTTTTAATCGTTCCGTCTTTTCTTGGAATGTCTGCAATAAAATAATTTCCTTCAAATTCTTTGAAATCAACAACTTTTGCATTTAAACCTGTTTCTTCCTGTAATTCGCGAGCGGCTGCTTCCTGCTCGGTTTCATCATCATTCACACGTCCTGAAGGCAAACCAAATACACCAGAAATATGCCCGGAACCTTCTAATTCTTTTACAAGGAGTACTTCATTATCTCTTATAGCTACAATTCCAACTGAAGGAATTATTTTTTTCTTAATCATTATTTTGCCATTTTGCCGGTTTTTTTATCATACAGACCTCCGGCAACGGTTAATTCGGCCTTCATCATGGGGTATGGATCGTAATCCAAAAGCTCTACATCGTCCGCCTTAAAATCATCAATGCTTTTAATCCTGCGTTTTATATTGACTGTAGGAAAAGGACGGGGTTTTCTGGTCAACTGCTCTTTCACCTGCTCCAAATGATTCTCATAAATATGAACATCCCCAAATGTATGCACAAATTCTCCGGGCTCAAGCCCCATGATATTTGCCAAAATTATTGTCAAAAGTGCGTATGAAGCAATATTAAATGGAACACCCAAGAAAACATCTGCACTTCGCTGATAAAGCTGCAACGATAATTTATTTCCCCGGCGGGAAACCTGATACATATTGTGGCAAATTGGGAATCTGTTGGCTTCCTTTTTTAAAGCCATTGTGTACATGTATTCCGGATTCCATGAGGTAACAATTGCATTTTTTGCATCAGGATCTTCTTTTAATTCCTGCATAACCCATCCCAACTGGTCAATTGTCCTTTTTGTTTTGGTGGGCCAATGCCTCCACATTTCACCATAAATCCTGGGCAAATTACCCCATCGCTCTGCAAACTTATCATTATCTTTAATCTTTCCTACAAACTCCTCCTTTGAAAGCTTTCCGCCTTTTCCTTGGTAAATTTTGTATGGATAGTCATCCCAAATATGAACATTGTTGTCTACCAAGTATTTAATATTCGTTTGCCCTGACATAAACCAGCAAAGCTCATGTAAAACGCCTTTCCAGTAAACTTTTTTTGTTGTTAGAAGCGGGAAACCTTTTGATAAATCGTATCTTGTCTGGCGGCCGAACAAACTATAGAGGACAACATCTGTCCCACGGTCAACTTTACGCTCTCCTTTTTCAAGAATTTCTTTTAGTAAATCAAGATATTGATATTCCGGATGTTGTGTTTCTGCCATTTTTATTGTCTCTAATCTATCAAAGATTGAATACCAATGCAATAAGTGCTATATTTGCATTTAAAATAAAATGTCTCCTCAAAAATTAATAAATTTGATTGCATCTATTGCCTCCCTGATCCTTTCAGTATTAGCAATTGCTCTTTCTTTATTTTTCTACAAAGAAGCTAAAAATGCTGAAGGCAAATCTGAGCTAGCATTGAAAGGAATAAAAACGCAAACACAATCATTAGAAAACCTAACCGCTAAGTGGATGGACAGATTAACGAAATATGCAACCACACCAAAACAAGCTGACGAAACTACATCTTTTTTGTTTACGATTATAAAAGAGTTTACCTCGAACCGCCCAGCAGCACAAATGCTGCCTTCTCCAGAAGAAGATCCCACAACACAAAATATTATCACTAACTATATCGCGATCTACTACTACACAGCTGTTGCAAACGTAGCACTACAAAACTATTTACCCCCCATAGAAGATTTAGTAGAAAATCCAAACGCTAAAAATCTACTTGATACAAGCTATAATGACTTTAATGCTTTAGAGAGATTGTTAGGGGAAGTGGATAAATCCGTATTAGCAAAAAACGCGCTTAATAGTCTGTATGAGATAACAGTTGAGCAGTGGAAACCACACGTAAAAGATTCGACAATGGTATACGTTTCTAGGGGGAACGCCTAATAATTAAACCTGTTTTTCTTTTTTTGTTGCGGCGACTCTTCCGCCCTGCCATTGCCCTCTGTATTGTGAGCCTTGACCTTTGACTTCATCAAATTGCGCATGGACAAATCGGGCCCCCATTTCAATAGTGACAGTTATCGGTCCTTCATTTTTGAGACCAAACGTCAATTTTCCTTTATATCCCGGAGCAACATTTCCTGTCCTAAGAAATAAACCACTTCTAAACGTTGTAGTTCTTGGCTTAAAGTTAATTGTAATATCAAGTGGCGTATTAACGCTTTCAATTGTTGTAACCAAAAAATAATCCCCCGGCTTTATCTTTATTGTCCTGTTTTCTCCTTCTTTGTAGCTTTGAACCAAAGTTATATCGGCTGTTTTTCTATGTGTTTCTCCCAAAAAAGCGTCTCCTGAAATTTTATAAACTTCCCCAAGTCTGAGATCAAATCCTGCGCCTTCGGGGTTTGTCAACTCACGCTCGGATAACCCTTCTACTAATTTCTGTTTTTTTACAAGCTGAAGTAATTTTTTTGGCCCTAGTATCATTTAAGTAAACCAATACTACCAATTAAAAATTAACAAATCAATAGCGTCTAGGTGATATAATTCAAGATGAATCAAACATGCAGAAAATTAACAGCATTCTCACTCAATTTAATCCCGTTGAAGATAAATATATAAGCCGGGAATTCCAATCATTCGGGATTTACCTCTCAGAAGAACTCAATGACCACAAACACAAATCCCTTTACATCAAGCTTGCAAAGACAGTTCACCGCTCCATTCTTGAAAAAGCTCTTTCATATTGCAAAGACGCAAAGACAACAACCCCAAACAAAGGAGCTTTGTTTATGTGGAGGATGAAACAACTGAAAGATCAGCTAAAAGATAATGAAAAGAATAAATAATCTGTTCACTTTGAAAAGAATATCCTTCATTTTAATCTTTGTTTCCTCAACCGTTTTAATGCTTCTTCCGGTTTTTTATAAAGTCCAATTCCAACATTTTAAATCGCTTGGGCTTTTGGGAATAGGTCTTATAAACTTTTTTGGAAGTGCAACAGTATTTCTACCCTCCCCCGCAATTCTATCAGTGGGCATTGGAGGCACTCTTTACAATCCGCTTTTGGTGGCATTTGTGTCTGCTGTCGGCTCATCTCTTGGCGAAAGCACAGGGTTTTTATTTGGGTATTCGGGAGAAAAAGTAATTGACGACAAAAAACCCGGATTATTTTACAAACTTTATCAATTTGTTTTTGAAAAATACGGTGCGTATATTTTAATTTTAATGGCTTTTATTCCCAATCCTCTCTTTGATGCTGTCGGAATTTTTGCGGGTGTTGCGCAATATCCAATTAAAAAATTCTTGCTATGTGTTTTTATTGGACGGTTTGCCCGTGATATTATTATTTCGGTTGTATTTTCAAAAATATGAGGCAGGATCTCTACGAAAAGGTCTACAAATTGGTTCGAAAAATCCCTAAAGGAAAGGTAACAACCTATGGCTCAATTGCTAAAAAGTTAAATATTTCACCTCGCGTAGTCGGGAATATACTGCACATGAATCCTGACCAAACAAAAACTCCGTGTCATAGAGTCGTTGACCGAAACGGAAGAATAGCACCCGGATACGCTTTTGGAGGCAAAGACATCCAGAAAAAATTGCTAGAAGAGGAAGGGATTTCGTTTAAGAATGCAAGTCATGTTAATCTAAAAGAAGCACTATTCAATTTCAAATGAATAAATTAATTAAAATATTACTTTTCATTTTAGTTCTTTTCACATCTCCTCTCATTCCTAAAACTATCAACGCTCAAACAAATATTCAAACCAAGGTTTATAAAAATACGGCTATTTTCGGGGAGCATATTCAGTCTTTCGATTCAAAAATTAATATAAACAAAGATGGGTCAATTGATGTTAGGGAAACCATACTTTACGATTTCTCCAATCTTACCCGCCACGGAATTTTCAGGACCATTCCCTACACCAAAATCTCACCAAATGGTAAAACTCTTGAAATCAGTTTTTCGGATTTTTCGGTTAAAGATGAACTCGGCAACGATTACAAATTTACAAAAACAACAATCCGCGACAACATCCAGCTCAAAATCGGTGACCCGAATAAGGTAATAACCGGCCTTCACACCTATATCATTTCATATAAGGCGAAAGGCGAAATAGGATATTTTGACAGTTATGACGAGCTTTATTGGAATGTGACGGGAAATGAATGGAAAATTCCAATTGCAAAAGCAAAAGCTATTATATATCTGCCTGAAAATATTAAAAAAGAAAGTCTTAAAACAAAATGTTTTACGGGTATTTATGGGTCGAAGGACGAAAATTGCTCAATAAGCGTTGATACAAATTCTATTTCTTTTGCTGCCAATGATATCCTTCCCGAACAAAATGGGCTGACAGCCCTTGTAGGCTTTCCCAAAGGAACCGTTGCAACTCTCCTCCCGACAGAACGCATACTATTTTTTGACACAATTCTTGGAAAAACCGTCCTCATTTTGATTTTTTTGGGGGTATTTTTATGGTATGTGATGCTTCCAGTTTTACTTGGAGTTATTTGGTTTTATAAAGGCCGTGACCCGGATGTCGGAAAACCGGCGATAGCGTGGTTTGACCCTCCCAAAACAAAGGGTGGGCGGGAGCTGACACCTGCTGAAACAGGAGGGCTTGTTGATGAAAATGTCGATAATAGAGATGTTTTTTCAACAATTGTAAATCTTGCTCAACGAGGATACTTAGTAATTGAGGAGAAAACGAAGCAAGATTTTACACTTGTCAAAAAGAAGGAATTTAAAGATGACCCAAAGCTTTTGGATTTTGAGAAAAAGCTTCTTGAAGGAATCTTTGGAGATGATAAAACCTGCCGGCTTAAAGACAAAGAGCTATACAAAGAAGTTTTTGACGTTAAAAATACGATTTATAAAAATTTGGTTACTGATGGATTTTTTTCTTCAAACCCTCAAACCATAAGGGCATTTTATTATGTACTTGCTATTTTAGGGCTATCTACGGCAAACGTTTCTCTTGGAATCACGGCATTTATATTCGGAAGGGTTAT
>JAKAHW010000058.1 GCA_021825285.1 bacterium | reverse complement strand
GATTACCATGTTCCCCGATTTCTTTTGGATAATTTTAGGAGGAGGAATTTTAATTGGATCTACAATTATTGCAACATTTACCGTCAAAACCTGGCGCCTATATTTTCAAAAACGATGAAGGCGTAGTTCTCTACGTGGGAAAGGCAAAAGATTTAAAGAAACGCGTTTCCTCCTATTTCGTAAATAAAAATATTCTTGAAACAAAAACCTTGTCACTAGTTAACAAGATTAAGAAGTTGGACTACGTAATAGTAAATTCGGAGATAGAAGCGTTTTTACTTGAAGCGGAATTAATAAAAAAATACAAACCTTTTTATAATATAAAACTTTCGGATGACAAATCGTTTCCGTATCTAAAAATTTCAAACGACAGAATTCCATATGTTTCTATTACCCGAAAGCACGATATAGATGGGGCAGATTATTTTGGTCCATACACCGATGTTACAGGATTAAAAACAATTCTAAAGCTTGTAAGAAGAATTTTTCCATTCCAATCGGTTAAAAACCACCCTAAAAAAGCCTGTTTATATCATCATATTGGGCTTTGTCCTTGTATAACCGCGTATCCTGGGAAATTCCATGATTACAAACGCAATTTAAAGAACCTAAAAAAGTTTCTTAAAGGAGAAAGAAGTGAAGTGGTTGTTGCTTTGCAAAAGCTTCAAAAAGAGCATGTGAAATTTGAAGAATTTGAAAAAGCAGCCGATATTCAAAAACAAATTGAAAAAATAAATTTAATAACAAGTGAAAATTATAACCCTTTCCGTTACCAGGAGGTTCCTGACCTATATTTTCAAAGAATTAAAAACGAAATAGATTCGCTTAAAAGTATATTGGAAAAGTACGGTTTGAATATTGCTGATTTAAAAAGAATAGAATGTTACGATGTTTCAAATATTCAAGGAACAGATGCAACCGGATCAATGGTAGTTTTTGTCAACGGAGATGTTTCAAAAAAAGACTACAGGCGATTTAAAATCAGACTTAAGCATACTCCGGATGATTTTTTAATGCATAAGGAAATGATGGCAAGAAGAATAAAACACAATGAATGGGACAAGCCGAATTTAATCGTTATTGACGGTGGGAAAGGCCAAGTGAGCTCAGTTCTACAAATACTCAAACAAAAAGAGTTTGACGTTCCATTAATAGGACTGGCAAAAAGGGAAGAAACTATAGTTATTCCGGATTTTCAAGGCAAAACGCTTGAATTCATAGAGGTAAAACTACCTCGTTCAACACCCGGAATTAATTTACTAAGACGTCTTAGGGATGAGGCTCACAGATTCGCAATAACCTACCATCGAAACTTGAGACGAAAACGTTACCTCTTGTAATTGAAAAAAACACTCTGATTTGTTAGCATAAGGGTAGAATGAAGAAGCTTGTAAGAACAATCCTCGTAAATGCTTTTTCCTTATTTTTTACTGCTTTAATTTTACCAGGTTTAGTTTTGAAGGGAGGAATTCAAACTCTTTTTTTTGGCGGACTATTCCTTGCTATTGGAAACGCATTGCTGAGCCCTATTATTGGAATAATAACTTTACCGTTTAACATATTAACATTAGGACTTTTTTCTTTCGTAACTACACTGATAAGTCTTTTATTTATCACATATTTTTACCACACTATTCAAATTCGGCAGTTCTACTTTCAGGGAATTTCTTTAGGTGGTATAGAAATTAAAGCCTTCATGCTTTCACAAGTTTTGTCATATATCGTCATTTCTGCTACAATATACCTTATTGTTAAAGCCATTAATTGGCTTTTTTCCAAATAATTTTAAGATATCTTACGAAAAATGAGGCTTTATCCGATAATTCAATTAGTAATCGCAATACTACTTATAGTTGTTATTATTTTACAAACAAGAGGAACCCAAGCAGGAATAGCTTTCGGAGGAACCGGAGAATCGTATAGAAGCAAGAAGGGAATCGAGAAAATTCTTTTTTACGCCACTATTGTACTTGCGGTATTATTCGCTTCGGTTTCTATCCTTTCATTGGTTACTAGATAACAATTCAATGGCTCTAATTCGCAGGAGATACTATATTTGGTTAGCACGCGCATATCTTAAGAGATGGAAAAAAACAATATTCACCTCGATATTTTTAGGAGGACTCATCTTTTTTATTCTCTTTTTTATTCTCGATTTTTATTTAATTCCTTCTTTTGAAAAGAAAATTCAAAAAATTGGTTATGTAGGAACTTATTCTACTTACAACTTACCGGAGAAAGTACTAAAAGATGTGAGCTTCGGATTGACAAGTGTCGGAGAAGATGGAAAAGTAAAACCGGCTGCAGCATATCGATGGCAAGTAAAGAATGACGGAAAGGATTATGTTTTTTACTTAAAAAAGGGCCAGTATTTCCATAACAACAAAGAACTAACTGCAAAAAACCTAAATATTAACTTTAAAGGAGTAAAAAAGAAAATAATTGATGATTACACAATAGATTTTGTTCTTAAGGACCCCTATTCACCATTTTTGGTTTCTGCATCTAGACCCATATTTGATGGAAATTTTCAAGGTCTTGGGGAAAGCAGGATAAAGAAGATTGAGTCTGAGAGCGGTTTTGTTAAATCTATGGTTCTTGAAAATGTAAAAACCCCTTCGTTTAAAAAGATTGTTTATTTTTATCCAACCCAAGACGCGCTAAAAATGGCATTTGCCCTTGGCGAGGTTGATTACATTTATGGGATTTCAAATGCGAATCTTGACAAATTCGTAATTTCGTCATGGAAAAACGCAAAAGCAAAAAACAGCATCGATTACAGCGAGTTGGTTTCGCTTTTTTATAATAATTCCGATTCCACGCTTTCCAATAAAAAGGTGCGACAGGCTTTGAATTTTGCGATTCCGGCGAGATTTGCTGAAGGAGAAAGAGCGTATTCTCCAATTTCCCCTAAATCTTTTTACTATTCCAAACCGCCGAATTCTGGAATTTCCGATATAGATTTGGCAAAAACAACACTGGATTCAATTAAAGACACTAAATTAAAGGAAATTGAGGTATCCACTCCTGAAGACTTAGTTGGAACTGCAAACATAATTGGCGATATATGGACAAAATTGGGGATTAAGGTTAAGGTGAAAATTATTCAAGAAATTCCAAATAATTACCAAATTCTCCTTTATCCTATCAAATTACCTATTGATCCCGATCAGTATACACTTTGGCATTCTGATCAAGTCAACAATATTGTTCATTATAAAAATTTAAGAATCGACAAGCTTCTTGAAGACGGAAGGACCTTTACCGACCCTGAAAAAAGATTTTCCATTTATTCAGATTTACAAAAGTATTTAACTGATGATGTTCCGGCCTCATTTTTATATTTTCCTAAAAAATTAATTATTGAGAGGAATTAGTTATTTTTGAATTCTTTTTATCCTCTAAATAAGAAGCAGCAAAATCGGCTATTTTTGCGTTATTCTCTTTAAACACATTGCTTAGATAAACCTTTTGGTTGTTTGAAGCGAGTGCATCATAAAGTTCTTGAGATTGAGCAAGAGAGGAGGCATCACCACTTGTTTCAATAATTAACAGTTCGGATTTAATAAAGTCTACATAATTTTTAGGATTTAAATCTTCCCATTGTTTGTTATCGACACTTATCGGACCGATCAAATTTATTAATTCCTTATTTTTTTGAATTTTTTCGAAAGCTGTATTTGCAGTAATGTCGTAAAGTGGATTTATGAGCACTGATTTGTCAATTTTGGAAGCAAGGCCGTCGTTTCTTCCTGCAATTTCCAGTGTTTTTAAAATTACTTCTGCGCCATCTCCTTCTCCCCAAAAATGGAATTTGTTTCCCACGATCTTCTCCTGAGTATCCAGGGAATACATAAGATTTACGACATCAACAGGATAAGAAAGAGATTCTATCCCGGATTTATCACCCTCGGACATTCCATATCCTCTGAAATCGGGACGTAAAACTATAAAACCTTGGCTTGATAAACGATTTACTAATCCAAATAAAGATTTTTGGGAATCAAAAGTTTTTTCGCTTTTATGAAAAATTATCAAAATGGGCGTATTAAAATTTCTAACATAGGGAACGGAAAGCAGGGAATAAATCTTATATCCGTCAGAAAGGTAGGAGATTAAATATGTTGTGCTATTTTTATTTTCCTTTAGTGTCTTTTCATAGTTAATTTGTCCTTTTTGGTAACTCCTTTTCTGAAGCGTAGGTATAGAGTAGGGATAAATTTCGGGTTTTCTTCTAACCAGTTTTTTTGTTGTGGAGAGATTTTTACGCTCAAAAGCTATAAAAGATCCAAAACGCGCAACTTGTATGTAATTCTTGTCATTTCCTAAATCCTTAACCATCCTTGTTTGCTCATTTGGACTGGGTTGCGCAAAAGGATCGTTAAGTAAAAACAAAACCATATCTGCCTTGTCAATTCCATTTGGTACAGTATATATTTTCTCTCTATGGGAAAGGTGCGCGCCTAAATTGTTTGACGCTGAAATACTTAAGCTTCTTGGAATTTTACTTAAAAAATTCAGCACTTCCTTCTTCTCTTTGAGCGAAGAGCTGAAAATTTCAACGGCAGGATGATTTGAGCCGGGAAGAGGTCCGTATAGCCATGCTGAAAGTAAAGATGAGAACAAAATATAATAAAAAATAGTGTTTTTGTTAAAATATTTGAATCTTATTCCTAAGATTTTTTTAACTCCATAAATTGACGAAATATATATAAATGGAATTATCGCTGCGGCATAATGAAAGGTAATTGACTTAAAATTCGCGTTTTTTGAAAGAAAATTAATTATAAGATCGGGAAGTGCTAACAGTAACGGAAAAGGGAATGCAAGAGAAGTAAAACCTGTAGCAGAAAATAGTTTTACGAAATAATCAAAATTTGCATAAGTAAATACCTGAGTAAAAGTTATGTTTGGCCTCAAAATTAAACCTTTTAATATTTGTATTGGAGAGTCACCAAATTCTTGAAAGTAGGAAACTGCAAAATGTTCTCCACCGCGGACATCAGGAATAAACTTTGACACCAGCAGGTAGAAAATTGCAAAAGAGAATAATGAAATAATGGCCCCTAAATTTCTTCTGCCCTTAAAATATAAGAAAAAGCCAAAAAGTCCGGATATCAGATATATATTCTCTTTTGTCATCACCGAAAGGCCAAGAAATATTAAGAAAAGCAAATTTCTTTTTTTATGCATGAAATAAAATGAAGCAAGCAAGAAAGTAGTTGCCAGGGTAACTGGATGAAAATCATATAGATTTTGTCTTTGAACGAAAGGGTTTAAGAGGTAAGACAGGGACAAAACAAAAGATAGTTTCTCACTTTTGATAACTTCTTTCCCAATAAGGTACACAAACCATGCACCAAATCCAATAACAATCGTTTGAATAAGCAAAAGTATTCTTGGATCCGACCACAGAATATAAAAAGGTGTCAGTAAAATTAGAATAAAGTCAGCATGGGTTCCAAGCCTTGAAACGATATTGGTGCTATCCGGATTGGTGAGCATAAAAAATCTACCATGAAGTGTATTCCATACAGTTTGGTCCATATTGCCAAGATCAAATCTGCCTGTAAAAAAGTTTTCATGTTTTTGGAAAGTAAAATAGGAAAAATAATAAATATATGCAAAAATGGTTCCTAACAAAATGAGTGGAGTGTGGGACGTAAAATGTATTTTTTTAAATATTTTTATGGTTCGCATCATTAAAAAAATTACCAAGTAGAAAAACAGTTCTGATACTATTAAAAATACGCGAAGCACTATTGCTAGGGTTGTGGCTATTGAAAAAGGAGATAAGTAGGAGAGGCCGTAAATTAAAATACCTTCTCTTATTCCTAATCCCATAGGGGTAATAAAGGATAAATATCCAATTAGCCATGATAGAACAAAAAATGAAGCAAAAGGAATTATCGCATAAGGGCTAAAGTAATAAAATGAAACTGCAATTAAAAGATTTCCAATACCAAAGAGTGTCCAAGAAAGGGCCGATAAGAAAAATGTTTCAAGATTATTCAAGGCAAACATCTTTATATTAGCTAAAGTAAACCTTTTGGATCTATGAATAAAATAGAATAGTAGAGCGGACAAGAACACGAAAGACATTAACCCAAAAATAGCAATTTCTCTAAGAGGGAGATAATAAAAAAGGGTGTTTGTCGAGGATAACTGAAGAATATATATTATTCCGGGAATTGAGATAACAAAAGATGAAATTGCGAGTATTAATGCTTCTTTCCCAATTAACGACAACAGGGTTTTACGAGGAATTTCATACTTATTGAATTTTTCAATTCTTGTTGCAAAGCCAATTATGGATAAAGGAATATATCTTCTTAACTCTGAGTGGGAATAAAAGAAAACAGACTCGAGAGT
>JAKAHW010000057.1 GCA_021825285.1 bacterium | reverse complement strand
CTACCCTTTTGGTGGAAAATAACTTCTAAATTGAGGGTAAATAACACTATAAACTAAAAAAAATCCCGAGTCAATAAGAAAAAGGTAAGAATTAAGCAGGATTATTTGCATTAACCTTTTCCTTTTGTTCCAATAAGAAAATAGTAAGAAACCTAACAACATTTTCTTTTGTACCAATAAGAAAAGAGGGCTTTTTCTTTTGTACCAATAAGAAAAAGGTAGGAATTAGGCCGGCTCTAAATATTCAAACCTGGGAACTTCTTTCCCGTTTACTACCACATTTTCCAGAAACATTTTTAAAGGTCTTACCCATATGGGATTTTTTCCGAATTCATTCTCGTACAACCCTTTGTATATCACCACTTCTTGCAAACTTTCACTATCTCTTCCAACTCCAATCACAGAATAAACATGCCCTTTGTAATGTTTGTATTTTCCTATTTTTAAACCATTCATAAAGCTATTATACATCTTGAAATAAAAGGATTATAAATATTTAATGTTAGAATATAAGTAATGGAAAAAAGCAATATAAACAACATAGAGACTCAAAATTCCGCTCATAAATTAAATTGGCTTAGGGCATCAGTCTTGGGAGCAAATGACGGTATCGTTTCTATTGCAGGTCTTGTAATGGGAGTCGCCGGTGCAACCACGTCCTCAACAGCCATTCTTACGGCAGGATTGGCCGGAATTGTCGCAGGCGCAATTTCAATGGCGGCAGGAGAATATATTTCGGTAAGCAGTTCCCGCGACACAGAAAAAGCGCTTCTTAAGAAAGAGCATTGGGAGCTTCAAAATAATCCAAAAGAAGAGCTCGAAGAACTTACACAAATATACCAATCAAAAGGCTTGACGCGAAAAACAGCCGAAATGGCAGCAAAAGAAGTTTCCGAGAGTGACGTTATGGCCGCTCATGCCCATATGGAATTAAACATTGACCCAAACAATCTTACAAGTCCTTGGCATGCAGCTTTTGCTTCAGCTTCTGCATTTTTGCTTGGCTCCCTAATCCCTCTTTTTGCGATTATTATTCCGCCTCAAGAAATTAAAATTCCGGTTGCCTTCATTTCTGTTTTAGTTGCCCTTGCAATAACCGGATTTCTAAGCGCAAAAGCCGGAGGCGCAGGAGTAACACGGGCAATAACAAGAGTAGTACTTGGAGGAGCCCTGGCTATGGGAGTAACATATGGAATAGGTCGCTTATTCGCCGTTTCAGGAATATAAACTATCGAGTTAGGAGAACTACTAAACCAACTGCAACTAAAGTAATAACAAAGAATGCCCCCAAAGTATAGGTAAGCATATTCAAAGCTTCTTTCTTTTTTCCGTCAATATAAAGCTGTGCGGGTTTTCCGAAAATTAAGAAACCTGTCAAAGAAGCTGAAAAAACAAAAAGCATCAAAAGTGCAATGGGAGCAAAAATACTATTTACTCTCCCAAGCTTTACCTGAGATCCGTAGAACATAAAAGAAGCAACTGCAACTACGTAAGCCGCAGTAGCAACCGCATTAACAATAGCCCTCTTCCTAATCTCCTTCATAAATATAGTATACTCCCACTCTATTTTATTTGCTGGCGGGCATAGACCTATTCGGACTTTCTTCTATTGAAATTTTTATACCAGCCGACGATAAGAGGAAGAGTGAAGGTAAAAACATAGTATAAATATACGTCCAGTTTATAATACCCATCGGATGGTTTGAAGATTTTAACGAGAAAAAAATAATCAAAAATGATAGCAATAAGAGTCCAAGTGATTGCCAAAATTAGATAAGAGTGAAACGACTCCAGTTTAATCCTTTTGAATAGAACCCAAAGCGTGATAATTGCTCCAATCGGCATAATTAACCAACCAATCATTGAAATTGGCAGAATTGGGAAAAATATTATTCCCAAAATGTAACCAATAAGCCACAAACCAATACCCCAACCTAATACTTGCATTAATGTTTTCATCAGTGAAGTCTATTCCTGTGCTGGGAGACTAGGATTCGAACCTAGGTAAATAGATCCAGAATCTATTGTCCTACCGCTAGACGATCTCCCAATATCTGCCTATTTTACTAAATTTGGAAGGTAATTACTAATTAATATCCTTGCCGGTGGCTTGGGAGAGGTGGGTGAACCCGTCTTTGGAAAGTAATTTTGGAAGTTTATCGTTAATTTCCGAAATTAGTTGGGGTCCTTCAAAAATAATTCCAGTAATTAATTGCACAAGCGTTGCTCCTTTTTTAATTTTTACATATGCGTCTTCTGCTGAGAAAACTCCTCCGCATCCGATGATAACAAACCTATCTTTGTAGTTTTTATACGCAAGTTCTATGAGTTCGTTCGAGCGTTCAAAAGTCGGCTTTCCGCTGAAATTCCCGACTTTAAACTTCTTCAACTCCTCCTTTCGAAGACTCGGACAAGATCTGTTTTGAAGATTTCCAAAAATGACACCAATTGGCGCGTGTTTTGCAATTACCTCAAGCATTTCCAAAATCTCTTTATCACTTTTTGTTATCGGCATTTTCATAAAAATAGGTTTTTTAATATTCAGCTTATCTACTTCTACCAATAATTGGTTTAAGTTCTCCGGTTTGTAGAAATCCACTCCGCTTTTTAAATTCGGACAGCTAATATTTAATTCATAATAAGCACTATTGGTTTTTTCGCTTTCAAAAGTTTTAAATGTTGAAATAATATCTTGAATACTTTCCTCTTGCCCAAGATCCTCAACATTTGTCCTTCCAACACTTATTCCGATTGGGATTTGAAATTTAAGCTTCTCGAGTTTGGCTGCAATAATTTTTGCTCCGGGATTTTTAAATCCTTTATTTACCATTAAAGATTTGGAGGCGGGCAGGCGGCCAAGTCTGGGCCTGGTATTCCCCTCATAAGACCTGTTAGTAATTGTTCCTATTGATTGAAAACCAAAACCGATACAAGGTGTAATCTGCGTGAGACGCGCTTCGTAATCAAAACCTGCAGAAAGCCCAATTGGATTTCTAAACTTTATTCCCAAAACTGTTTGCTCAAGCATTTTATTTTTTTCTACGAGTAAACCGGAGAGAGTTTTTTTCGCTGCTTTATTTTTTCCAAACCATTCCCCAAGAAAAACAATTCTTATATGAACTTGTTCAGGATCCATCTTAAAAGCAAGCGGCTTGAAAAAATATCTATAGCTTTTCCCCAAGAGAAACGAAAAAGTACGGCTATGCATAAGAATCCAATTCTACCACCAACTGAAGCTTTTTGCACCTAAATCCACCTCTTGTTTTCTCTCTTCTCAATTTCCTTTTTTTGTGATACCATCAAGCCTATTGTTATGATTAGAAAACGCCACATTAAAAGGTTAAAACCCAGGAAAGCTTCACACTTTTTCCTTTATCTTTTTGCAGGAACAGTTTTCCTTATTGTTGTGCTATCGTTAGAGCTCACATACATTTTGGCAAATTATGCAAACAGGCTTGAGAAATTTATAGCGCGTGAAAACCAAAAAGTCGCATACTATTCACCTTTACCGACAAAAACCCCTACTCCATCTCCTTTTGAAATAAGGTTTGAAAGAAAAATAAATGTCGGGGCAGAACAGCCGGGACAGTGGGGAGTAGCGCGTCAAATAAACGAACATACTTGGACAATGAAGGTTGGAGAAGATGCCAGAATGACAACAGCCCAGGAACTTTATGATGCCCTAAACAGTTATCGAAAAATGAATGCGGTTGGATATCTTACTTGGGATGATAACTTGGCAAAGTTTGCGCAAACCAGAGCTGAAACTTTTAGTCTTCTTGGGAGACTTGACGAGCACCAGGGATTTATGGATTACGTAAAAGATGAAGCTAATTTGAGAAAACTTGGTTTTTGGGGAGTTGGGGAAAATTCAAGTTCCGGGTACAGAATGCTCGGAGTACATATTATTGAATGGATTTATGCGGCAGACAAACCGCATAACGACAACCAAATTGATCCTTCTTGGACTCATGTAGGAATAGGCGTTTCAGGGACAGCAACCGACATAATTTTTGGTTCAAACAAGATGTAGAATTGACAAAAATGGCAACATCTTGTAATATTAACTATGGAACCCAATTCCTCATTTCCGCGGGCACTTACTTTCAACGATATTCTTCTTTTGCCCGGATATACTGAATTTAAAAGATCGGATATTGACCTCACAACAAATTTAACCCGTAATTTAAAGATAAAAATTCCTTTAATTTCAGCTCCCATGGATACAGTCACGGAAGCAAAACTTGCTATCGCACTGGGTGAAGCCGGCGGAATAGGAATCATTCACAGGAATTTTTCAATTGAAGATCAGGCAAATGAAGTGGCACAAGTCAAAAAAGCCGGATTTCTGGCAGGTGCCGCAATTGGACATAGCGATGGTGTTGAAAAAAGAATTGAGGTTTTGGCAAAGGCAGGAATTGATGTTTTAGTAATAGATTCTGCTCACGGATATTCAAAAGGAGTAATCGAAACTTTAAAAACAATAAAAAATAAGTACAAAATTGAAGTAATCGCCGGAAATATCGCGACATACGAAGGGGCAAAAGCCTTGATTGAAGCAGGAGCAGACGCTTTGAGAGTCGGTATGGGACCGGGAGCAATTTGCACAACAAGAATTATTTCGGGAATGGGTGTTCCTCAAATAACTGCAATACACGAAACTTTCCGTGCGGCAAGAGTGAAAAAAATACCCGTTATTGCAGACGGCGGAATTACTTATTCGGGAGATATTGTTAAATCACTTGCATTAGGAGCCTCAAGTGTCATGATGGGGTCATTTTTTGCTTCAGCAATAGAATCTCCCGGAAGAAAAATAAAACTCACACAACAAAAAGTACCTCAAAGATTTAAAAGTATTTTCCATGGAAGTAAAACTTATATTTTTAAAGAATACCGTGGAATGGGGTCAATTGGCGCTATGGAAAAGGGGGCAAAAGTAAAATCTGAAGGCGAATTTCATGGGAAGGACTATAAAGATAGAGTTTTGGTTGCAGAGGGAGTCGAAGGATTGGTTCCAATAAAAGGACCCGCACAAGAACTTGTTGACCAAATGGTTGGGGGAATTAAATCAGGTATGTATTATGTCGGAGCAAGGACAATTCCGGAACTTTGGAAGAAAGCAAAATTTATTCAAATAACTCAAGCGTCCCTGACAGAAAGCCACCCTCATGACATTTTAGTTACAAATCCGGGAAAAAATTACCAATAAATAATGATATTAATTGTAGATTTCGGAGGACAAACAGCACATCTTATTTCCCGACGTCTGCGTGATTTAGGTGCAACCTCCTTGCTTGTCGAACCTGAAAAAGCACTTGAACTAACTAAGAAAGAAAAGCCTCAAGGGATAATCTTTTCAGGAGGTCCATCCTCTGTTTATGAAAAAGGGGCTCCAACTTTGGCTAGAACAATCTTTTCTTTAAAAATCCCAATGTTGGATATTTGTTATGGCCTTCAATTAAGATCCCATCTTTTAGGGGGAGAAGTAAAACCCGGAACCCGCGAATATGGGCCGGTAATTTTAAATATTAAAAAGAACAACTCCCCTATATCAATTGGGTTGCCGGAAAAATTGACAGTTTGGATGAGTCATGGAGACTCCGTTCTTTCTATGCCTAAAAATTTTAAAGTTATCGGTTCAAGCGGTAACGTAAAGTACGCTTTTGTAACTGATGATAAAGCCAGACATTATGGAGTCCAGTTTCATCCGGAAGTGGAACATACAGAATTTGGAAATAAAGTTCTAGATAATTTCATTAATATCTGCGCAATCAAAAAACAAATAAACAAATTGGATCCGGACAATATGATCAGTGATATTAGACTAAAAGTCGGAAACGCCCATGTCATAGGAGCAGTATCAGGCGGTGTTGATTCCACAGTTGCGGGAACGCTTGTTGCAAGAGCCATTGGAAAAAAATTTACTCCAATTTTTGTCGATAACGGATTAATGCGTGATGACGCCGAAGAAACGGTAATAAAAATTTTTAAACCATTCGGAATAAAACCAATCCTTATTCATGTTGAAAAAGAAATGTTGAAAAGATTGAAAGGAATAACAGATAGCGAAGAGAAAAGGAAAACAATCGGAAGATTTTATATCGAGATATTTGAAAAAGAAATGACACGCTTGATTACTTCCAACCACGATGTTAAATTTCTGCTACAAGGAACTATTTATTCAGATGTTATTGAAAGCAAAGGTACCAAACACGCTTCCAAAATAAAAAGCCATCATAACGTCGGTGGACTTCCGGAAACAATGAAGCTTGAACTGCTTGAACCACTGAGAAATCTTTACAAAGACGAGGTTAGGTCATTGGGGAAATTAATTGGTTTAGCGGATGACGTAGTCTGGAAACAAGTTTTTCCGGGACCCGGATTCGCTGTACGAATCAGGGGAGAAGTCACAGAAAAAAGACTATTACAGGCAAAACAAGCAGACAAAATTGTTATAGAAGAACTGAAAAAAGCCGGA
>JAKAHW010000056.1 GCA_021825285.1 bacterium | reverse complement strand
TGTAGCTCAGTGGTAGAGCGCTACTCTTATAAAGTAGATGTCCTTGGTTCGATCCCAAGCAGACGCACCCAAAAAGATGATAAGATGTGTTTATGAAAAATAAATCTTCAATGGCACTTTTTTCCCTCAGAGTTTTTCTTGGCTGGCTATTTCTTTACGCAGGTTTCGAAAAGCTAATTGCCGTAGGTGGATTTTCGGCAAAAGGTTTTCTTCTTAATTTACACGGACCATTTTCGGCTTTTTATCTTCCTTTAGCAGGGAATCATTTAGTGGATGGTTTGGTAGTGTGGGGAGAGATTTTAATCGGAATTTGTCTAATTCTGGGGCTTTTGGTCCGTTTTGCCGGTTTTTGGGGAATAATTATGATGCTTTTGTTCTATTTTGCCGGCTTTCCGCCCCAAAACTCCTTTATAGTCGATGAACACATTATCTATGCTCTTGTTTTGATCCTCTTCATGGTTTCAAACTCAGGTTATTTTTGGGGATTGGATAAAAGATTGGAAAAGATTTTTCCCCAGCTCAAACTCTTAATGGGTTAGATTATAGTTCGGTGAGAGTTTGTGAATCTTTGCCTCTTTCAGGAACATATTGAAGATATCTTTCAGTCGTAGAAAGTCTTTTGTGGCCCAAGACTTTTGATAGCAAAACCAGAGAAACCCCGTGTTTTAAGTGGTGGGCGACAAAAGTGTGTCTTAGATCATTTACCTTAGCATCTTTTATTTCCGCCAGTCTAAAATATCTTTCAATTGCAGTTCTAATATTTCTGATCAAGAAAGGTTTGCCTGACTTGGTGATAAAAACCGTGTCTTCTTTTACATCCGGCCTTGTTTTAAGATAATTATTCAAAGCTTCATTAGCTCTTTTGTTGATCGGAACATTTCTTTCCTCGTGTTTTTCAAAAGGCGCAATATGCAAGGATTCTTTTTGAATATCTGATAGTTTTAGAGTAGCCAGCTCTCCAATCCTGATTCCGGTTTGAAGTAAAAGCTCGATAATGGCATACATTCTAGGATCATTTCTGGCTGCATCTCTTAAAGCCCTATATTCCGTAGGAGTAAGAATTCTGGGCGGGGCAAGCTGATAGCTTGGATGTGAAACCAAAAGGGAAGGGTCATCGGTCACATACTCATTAACCTTTAAGAATCTATAAAAAGTTCTGGTTGAATTTATTTTTCTGGAAATAGATTTTGGAGTATATCCTTTTTTACCCATTGTGGCTAAGAAAGCCTCCAAGTCATCTTTGGTAACTTCGTGAATATGGTTTTTTTCCAGCTCTTCTAAGAAAGAGATAAGCTGATCTATGTCTTTGCCGTAAGCAACAATAGTGGAGTTGGAATGCTTCTTTTCTTTAAGGAACTTCTTAAACTCCTCGTGGGCATCGCGCAATTTAATTTGCTTCATATAATGTCCTATAATATCACTCGGAGCCTACTTAGTCAAGGGGAAATAAGCTAAATGCAGGTGTGTGCTAAGATAAAAGTAATGAAAAAAGCTGTCTTTGTCATACTGGTTTTAGCTTTACTTTTTGCCATAAACAATGCAGCAAGATCAATTTATGACCTTTGGCACAAACAAGATCTTTTGATTTCTGCTCAAAAACAACTGGAAAAGGAAAAAGCCGAAAATGCAAAGCTGAAATCGCAAATTTCTTATGCGCAAAGCAATCAGTTTATCGAAGAAGAGGCCAGAAACAAGCTTTTTATGGGAAAACCCGGAGATCAACAAGTGATTATTCCGCAAGGCCTTTTGAAGTCAAAAGAGGAGAAAAAAACGGTAGACTTAAGGCCAAACTGGCAAAAGTGGTGGGATTTATTTTTCAAAGATTAGAGAATTGTTGGGAAAAATCTTCTTAACCTATGTTGCGGGGTTTGGAAGAAATAAGAAACTTTTTTTAACCAGAACAACGTCAATATTTATACCGGATTTAGGCTAGGAAAACAGTTTCTGAATAGGATACAATACCTAGAATTTAAATGTATTTGCTACGGCATTAAATAATTGTTCGCTACCTGAAACATTATCAATTGTATAAGTAATATTTACACACCCTCCTAATGGATTATTAAGAAGGATATGTTCAGAATCATAGTTGGTATCCCCTTTATTTGCATAAGTTTTACCTTCTAATCCGCTAATGCCATTAATGGTAATAGCATGTTGTGTTGGATTGGGCGTTACATTATCACTATTAGTGAATGGTACGCTTTTACATAAAGAGGCGGCAAGAGCAGGAGCTACTATTATCATTATGTGCGTGTGATTCCTTTGCGTTCCGTTTTGTAAATCAGCAGTATAGTAATTACTGTCGTCTGAAAGATCTACTCCAGCACCTTGGAGATCAGTTAATGTGTGCCAGTTATTAGGGTATTGTATGCTAAATGCATATGACTGGCCATATTTTGACACCCCTTCAGTATTATTATATGTATTCCAATTGCTAGTATTAATAGCCGATGAGCTAGCCGTGGGTGATGGTGTTATTGTGGAAGTTGGTGTTTTAGTAGGAATTACTGTAGGAGTCGTTTTTTGTTTAGAAGGGGAAGCAACAGTAGTAACGCTTTTATTAAAAAAAGAATGATATCCAATAAATCCCAATATCGCCAATAGCATAAGTAGGAGTATGATCGCAATAATAAAAAAGATTTTCTTTATTTTTTTTGGCGGAATACTTGATGTTGTTTGAGGATTTTCAATTTGTTGAACAACAGAAAGCTCTGGCTGAGCCGGTTGTGTTGGAATGTTAGGTTCCATATAGCAATCTTTTCAAAAAAGATAAAGGATGTCAATTGAGACTAAAAACCTGTGTTGCGGGGCTAGGAGTTGCGCCTAGCCTATGAGATTATGCATCTGTTTCTTCGGTTACCCGAAGTGTCGGACTATATCATCATCCTATCTTGCGATAGGAGCTCGGCGTGTAGTCTCTACGGAGTCCCTGATCTAATCAGGGTTCCCTCGGTATTGTCCATCAAGTACTGATTAGGATTTCACCGATATAGCCGAGTTCTCTTTTATCATTGCTAATAAAAGGGCCCATTTTGAGCCTCATGTGCACTGTACACTACCCCGCGCGTGTTTTACAGTATAACATTTGATTTAGCTTCGGTCAACTGTTTGTACGAGATGAGGACATCGGTAAGACTTGACTATCAATATATCCTAAAGGAGTTTGGTAATCAAGGGCTTGATGAGGACGGATTGAATTGTATTCAATTAACCATTCTGTAAGTCTTTGATTAAATTCTCTTATGTCTTCTAAACCGATATCAATCATTTCCACAAATTCCTCCTGAATGGTTCTGTTAAAGCGTTCAAGCACGGCATTGTCCTTTGGTGTTCTGACTCTTGAATACCACTGAGGGAGAGAAAGATCCCGACAAGCTTTCTCAAAGTCCTTTCGGAATTCAGAACCATTGTCATGGTGGAGATTAATAATCTCTCCCTCTGTTAAATAGTGGAGTTTTCTTAAAAAATCCGCAGCTTGCTTTGATGAATGAGTTGTATAAAGCCTTGCATAGGATAATTTTGAATAATCATCAATTGCTGTTAATAAGTATCTATATCCTCCTCTAGGAAGGGTAAAGACAACAGTGTCCACATGCCAGAGAAAGTTTGTTTTCATTTCCTTGAGAAGAGTGTGAATACGTTTCTTGGGTTGTTTTTGTGCCTGTTCTCTTTTTTTTTGCTGTTTGTTATGCTTTGCTTTGTCAAAATAAAGATGTTCTTCTTCAATTACCACCTGGAATTTCCAGGAGGAGATATATTCACCATAAACTTCAACGTACCTTTTTCTTAATTTAAGCTTTCCCCACCTTAAATGCTTTTTTCTTAACTCTCTGATACGCAATCTTTGTAGTGAAGAAATATCTCTCGCCCTTGTCTTAAATGGAGCTTTTGATTTTTCTTCAAGTGTTGATAAATCTCTCTCATTGAATCTCTTCTTCCATTTATGTAGCGTCTTAGGGTTAATACCAAAGTGATCGGCGGTCTTAACTGCATTTCCTTTCCCAATAGTCTGATAGAAAATTATCCACTCCAGTTTTAACTGAGCCTTAAGAGACAAAGTGTCTTTTCCGACAGATCTTAGCATCTGCCACCGGTTAATTACCGGAGTTGTCTTCTCATGAAAATAGTAATCGTGTTTTCTTCGATACATCGATTTGTTCACCTCCTTTGAAGAGTTATTCTACTTCAAAAGTGTTACCGATGTATCTCATCTTCTGCATTCTATTGAAGGTAAAGCAAAAACTGTTATTTGGGTTGTTGAACGACCCCTGAGGGATAAGTTAATACCTTTAAGTCGCTTTTATCTTCTAGGCTTGTTGTTTTTACTGCAAGACTAATGAAAATCACAAATATCAAACCAACTATTAAAAGCGTAATAATTACCAACCCGAAATGGATGTTTTTGGAAAATATAGATGGGGATTTTTTCTTTTTTACCATACCTATTTTAGGTTATCACAAAAAAAATATTTCTGTCAATCCTCCCAGCTTTTGACAGAAGCTTAAAAATTCATTAGTATAGTCTCATGCTCAAAGACTTGTCCGCACTTTTTTCTCCAAAATCAATAGCTATAGTCGGTGCTTCCAGGTCTCCTGAAAAAGTTGGAGCAGTTGCCTTAAAAAACATTGTTGATTCTAAGTTTAACGGTCGGGTTTATCCCATTAATCCCAATGCCGAAATGGTTAATGATTTAAAATGTTTCCCGGATATTAAAAGCTTACCTGAAATAGTTGATCTTATAATAATCGCTATCCCCGCAGAGCTGGTTACCCAAGCGCTAGACCAAGCCGGAGAAAAAGGCATAAGGAATGCAGTTATTTTTTCTGCGGGTTTTAAAGAAATTGGGCCGGACGGTGAAAAATTAGAAAAAGAGCTTTTAGAAATTGTTCAAAAATATAAAATTAATCTGCTTGGTCCGAATTGTCTTGGTTTTATAAATAATCTCCTACCTATTAATGCAACTTTTGGCGAACAAGAAAGCAGATCCGGAAACCTTCGCTTTATTTCCCAATCCGGCGCAATTGCTGCAAGCCTTTTTGATTGGTGCAAGTCTACGGGACTAGGTTTTAGCGAATTCATTACTTTAGGTAATAAAACAGCCTTGAGTGAAAATGACGTTTTGGAGTATTTTCAAAACGTTCTATCTGATAATTTATCTGTTTCTGAGCGAGAAGGTTTATCCGCAGTTCGCCCGATCGGAATGTATTTAGAATCAATTTCAAATGGTTCTGATTTTTTGCACATTACAAGCCAAATATCAAAGAAGGATCCTATTTTTATTCTAAAACCAGGCAAAACTAAGGAGGCTGCAAAAGCCATGCAATCACATACGGGCGCAATTGCCGGAGAAGATTCGGTACTAGAAACTGCGCTTTCTCAGGCAGGAGTAATTCGCTGTAAGACACTTGAAGATTTTTTTGATTTGTCCAGAGCCTTTGCTTGGGAAAACGCACCCCAAGGGCCAAAAGTAGCAATAATTTCAAATGCGGGAGGTCCTGGCGTAATTAGCGCAGACGCCGTGGTAAGCGAAGGACTTGAGCTGGCGGAATTTGACTCCCCGACAAAAGACCATCTGGCAAAAGTTTTGCCCAGATCTGCAATTGTTTTAGATCCGGTGGATGTAATGGGCGACGCTTTAGCAGATAGATTTGCCAAGGCTAGCGAAATAATTCTACAAACCAATCAAGTCGACGCTTTAGTAGTCATTCTTACTCCTCAAGTAATGACACAGATAGAAAAGACTGCCGAAGCTTTAGGAAATTTATCCAAGAAATACCAAAAACCGATTTTCTGCTCTTTCATTGGCGGAAACTTAGTTGCAGAAGGAGAACAAAAACTAAATGAATTCAAAATTCCCTCTTTTAGATTCCCCGAAAGAGCAATTGCTGCTATTGGAGCCATGTGGAAATGGAAGAAAAGTTTAAATACGGTTGATGACGCTTTGTCCAAACAAATTGAATATCGACCTAATCAACAAAAAATCAGAGAAATTATTGATAAAGCTGTTAAGGAAAACCAAACAACCCTTGATAATATCCAGGCAAATGAGATTATTTCGGCTATCGGGATTAATACACCGAAAACACAAGACGTTACGACAGAAGAAGAAGCAATAAGTTTTGCCCAAAAGTATGGGTGGCCAATTGTCCTTAAGCTTTCTTCCCCAGGACTTTTACATAAAACCGATGTTGGCGGGGTCGTAACCGATATTTCTAATGAAAAAACTTTGGAACTTGCTTGGGACAAGCTTGAGCATGAGACAAGCCTTTTAGATTCCGAAATCCAAAAACATATAAAAATTCAAGTTCAAAAACATATTTTGAATGGTATCGAGGTAATAGTTGGCGTAAAACACGACCCAACTTTCGGACTAGCGCTTCTTTTTGGAGCAGGCGGATCATTGGCAGAACTTATTAATGATCGTAATTTACATCTTTTACCATTGGATTTTTCTCAAGCAAAAAGGCTGGTTGAAAAA
>JAKAHW010000055.1 GCA_021825285.1 bacterium | reverse complement strand
GTGGCACGTTCGGGAATTGAGGCATTAGGGAGAAATCCTTTGGCAGGACGAATGATTCAGTTCGGGATATTTTTGAATGTGCTTATCACTATAGCAATTATAGTGTCAGGCCTATTTATTGCCTATTTTGTCCTAAAATTGTAGGACAAAACAGACCTTTGTCCTAAAGCTTTAGGCAAAACGATTACTAAATTGACTATCTATCATTGAAGATTGACAATTCAGATTGAGGGTTGAAGGTTTGGTTTAAATAAATGATAATTATTAGTGATTAGTCAATAGTAATTAATAAATAAAATAAATATATGGAATCACTGCCCATTACAATTATTGCGCCAATTCTTCTAAGCGCTCTCGTGCTTTTATTTGCCTTTTTCTTGTCAAAAAAGGAGAAAAGGCTAGCGCAAGAAGAAAAGAGGCTCGAGAAAAATTATCTTCGTGCACATAATGAGGCGAATGAAAAAGCCGAAGAAATAATCAAAAAGGCTATTGACCGCGCAGAGAGGATAATTCTTGATGCTGAAATTGTCAAAACAGATTTTCTTAACAAAGTTGAAGAGAATTTGGAAAGAATAGGAGAGCAAGGTGTACGTGAGCTTAAAGTTGATTCTGAGGAGTTTGACAAGAAATACAAGGATTTGTTTGAAGGGTTAAAGCAGGAATATTTAAAGCATGCAAATACCACTTTGGAAAGCGTTGGAAAAATTGCAGACGAAGAGCTGGAGGACTTCAGGAAAATTTTAAGGTCTGAAACAGTGGAATCGCAAGAGATAGTAAGTAAGAAGATTTCGGAAGAGTTTGAAAAAGCTCAGAAAGAAATTGAAACTTACAAAAATGACCGAGTTAATAATATTGCTCAAGAAATTTCTACACTTGTAAATAAGCTTTCAAAAGACGTTTTAGGCAAGAGCCTCACGCCTGACCAGCATGGAGAGATAATACTTCAAGCATTAGAAAATGCGAAGAAAGACGGACTTTTTACAGAATTACAAATTAAGTCACCAACCGTGAAAACAAGTCTATGAAAACCTCCGGATATAAAGAATTTTTACAGGACATTTATTCTTCCCGCGACTTAAATGAGCTAATTGAAAAACTTGAGAAGTTAAAGGATAAAAGTTTTACGACAGGAGATGGTTTTGAAAAAAAAGTTATATCGGTATTTTCAGAGGAGCAAGGGCAAGCACTTTTAAATATCATGGAGCAGGAGAAAATTTCACTTAAGAGTCCTTTATCAATTTCAAAATTCATAGACAATTTATTAAAGGGTTTGAAAGTTATTCCCGTAGTCCAAATAAGGCTGGCAATTCTTCCGACAAAAGATATTCTGGAAAAGATTTCGGAATGGCTTATTGAGAACTTAGGAGGAAAAACTGTAATTGATGTTACGGTTGACCCGAAGATTTTAGGAGGGGTTGTTCTTGAATCCGGAGGTTTATACCGGGATTATTCTTTAGCGAAAAGAGTTGAAGCGCTACTAGCAAATAGTGACTAGGGATTAGGGATTAGGGAATAGGGAATAGGGAATAGGGAATAGGGAATAGATGCTAGTTAGTAGTCAAATGGTCAATAATAAATAGTCAATAATCAATACAGTAAATTATGATAAAAAATTCTGAGAAATACGAAGAAGGATTAAAAAAAACCGGAGAATTTGGGATAGTGGAGCAGGTCCAGTATCCTATCATATCCATTGCCGGACTTCCGGGAGTGGAGTTGCATGAGATTTTAGAATACGAAACCGGGGAAATGGGAGAGGCATTTATCCTTCAGAATGATTACGTGCAGTCCCTTATTTATTCTTCCAAACCGGTAAAGGTCGGAACAAAGGTCACAAGAACCGGAAGGTCTCTCTCGATTGGAGTAGGTGATGTTCTTCTCGGCCATATTATTGGTCCTTTAGGTTGGAAATTTTCAAAGAAGGATGATTACAAAAAGCCTGAAACAATGCGCGAGATAAATTCAAGTCCTCCGGGTCTTTCTTCACGTTCCAAAATAAAAGCTCCATTTTTTACGGGAGTATCAGTTGTTGATATGATGATTCCTTTAGGACGCGGCCAGAAAGAATTGATTATTGGAGATAGAAAAACAGGTAAGACATCATTTTTGTTTACGGCGATCAAGAATCAAATATCTAAGGGAACAGTAGTCGTTTATGCTGCGATTGGCCGAAAAAAAAGCGATATTAAGCATATTCAAGAGTTTTTTGAACATGAAAATTTGAAAAATTTCGTTATTGTTGCGACTACTTCCCATGACTCTCCAAGCCTTATTTATTTGACGCCTTACACTGCCATGACCGTGGCTGAATATTTCAGGGATCAAGGAAAAGATGTTCTGGTAGTTTTTGATGATCTTTCAACACACGCAAAATATTATAGAGAAGTTTCGCTTCTTGCGAAAAGATTTCCCGGACGAGATTCGTATCCCGGAGATATTTTTCATGCTCATGCAAAACTTTTGGAAAGGGCCGGCAATTTTATAAATCCAAAAGATCCTCAAAAAGATGTTTCTATTACAGCTTTGCCAATAGTAGAAATAATAGAAGGAGATCTTACCGGTTACATTGCCACAAACCTTATGGGTATTACTGACGGTCATATTTTCTTTGACAGTAATATCTACTATCAAGGAATGAGACCTGCCATTAACACATCCCTTTCTGTAACTCGTGTCGGAAGGCAAGCCCATTCTACTTTAGCAAGAAGTGTCACGCATGAACTTACTTCTTTTTTAGCGCTTTATGAAAAAATGCAGGAGTTTTCACATTTTGGCGCAGAGCTTACTGACAATGTAAAGCAAATTTTAAAAACAGGAGACAAGCTTTATGACTTCTTTGAACAAGGGTATAAAGAAGTTCTTCCTTCTGAGGTACAAATCACTCTTTTTTCATTAATTTGGCTAAGACTCTTGGATGAAGATTCTCTTTCAAGACTTCCTGAATTAAAGAAAAAGATGCTTGAGATTTTCAATAGCGGCAAGGACAAGGCGATGTTTGAAGATTTGATGAAGTCGGCAACTTTAAATGAATTCCTGGGAAAAATTCAGCAAAACAGAGAAAAATTACTTACTTTATTAAAGAAATAATATGGCAAATTCAAAAGTAAAAAACGAAATTGAGCTGGTAGGAACTTTCAAGAAGCTTGCTATGGCATATCAGGAAATTGCCGTCATCAAAATGCAAAGAGTCAGAGATAATGTTATATCAACTCGTGAATTTTTGGAAAGATTATCCTTTGTTTTTTTAGACGTAAAAAAAAGCTATAAAAAAGAAATTGAAAGGCTTTTGAAAGAAAAAAAAGGTGGAAAAGGATTGGCCACTAAATATCCAACAAATGGAAAAACCGCTCAAGTATTTCTTGCCTCGAATACTAAAATGTACGGAGATATTATCAATCGACTTTTCACATTTTTTACAGAAAATATCAATAACGAGCAGTCTGATATAGTGGTAATTGGGAAACTTGGCAAGGAATTGTTTGAAAGAAAATATCCCGGCCGCCAATATACTTTTTTTGATCTTCCTGATACCGGCGTAACTCTTTCCGATCTACAAAAAATTGCTGTGTTTTTGGTCAATTATGATGTTGTAGAGGTTTTTTACGGGAAGTTCGAAAATGTTGCAAAGCAAAATCCTACAGTCTTTAAAATTACCGGAGAAGAGGAGTTGGACTCAAATGAAGATGAAGAAGAGAAGAAAAGGGTAGGTTTTTTCTTCGAGCCTTCACTTGATACGATCCTTACTTTTTTCCAGGACCAAGTATTTTCTTCCCTTTTTCATCAATCAGTCAGCGAAGGCGAGCTTGCACGGTTTGCTTCACGTATTATGGCTATGGAGGAAGCACTTATAAATATTGAAAAAACGGAAGGGTTGTTAAAGCACCAGGAAAGACGTGACAGGAAGCTTTTGGTTAACAATAAACAGCTTGAGAGATTGGCAAGCTACACTCTTTGGAGATAGAATGGTTATAGTTTAAATAATTAAAAATTATGAAAGGTAGAATAATAGCATTATCAGGTCAAGTAGTTGAAGTAGAGTTTCTGGATGAGATTCCATCAATTCATGACGTTCTGACTGTAGAGGGATTTCCTGACATGATTATGGAGGTATATACCTCTTCCGGTCCATCCACTTTCTACTGTCTTCTTCTTGCTACTAATCATGGAATTAAAAGAGGTCAAGTGGTTGTAAACACGAATAAAACGATAGAGGTTCCTGCAGGATTCGAGGTTTTAGGACGAGTCATAGACGTTTTCGGAAATCCTGAAGACGGAAAGGGGCCTTTAAAAGGGGAAAGGTATCCGATATTTTCCGAAGAGGTATTTTATGATGATGTTATTCGCCCCACGGAGGTTCTTGAAACAGGAATCAAGCCGATAGATTTTTTCTCCCCAATTTTAAAAGGCGGAAAAGTTGGGCTTTTTGGAGGAGCGGGAGTCGGAAAGACAGTTCTTTTGACAGAAATAATTCACAATGTCATTGTTTTGAAAGGCAATAAGGAAAAGGAGACTAAAAAAAGAGTCTCTGTTTTTGCAGGAGTAGGGGAGCGTATCCGTGAAGGACATGAGTTATATGAGACATTAAAGGAAAGCGGAGTTTTGCCTTCAGTTGCTCTTATCTTGGGTCACATGGGAGAAAATTCAGCGGTCCGTTTCAGAACAGCTTATGCCGGTGTTACTCTTTGCGAATATTTTCGTGACAAGACAGACGTAGAAGATGTGCTTTTTTTCATGGATAACATTTTCAGGTTTGCACAAGCAGGATATGAGCTTGCAACCCTAATGAATTCAATTCCCGGAGAAGGAGGATATCAATCAACTTTAACCTCGGAAATGGGCAACCTTCATGAGCGTCTTATATCGACAAAAAACGGAACGATAACTTCAATTGAAGCCATTTATGTTCCATCTGATGATATAACAGACAACGGGGTGCAAAGCGTTTTTCCGTTCCTTGACTCTTCTGTCGTTTTGTCCCGTAACGTTTTCCAAGAAGGAAGATTTCCCGCAATTGATCTGCTTTCTTCAACTTCTTCTGCTTTGAATGCGGAAACAGTAGGGGAAAAACATTACGAAACACTAATTGCAGCCCAAAATCTTCTTAAAAGAGCTGTAAAACTTGAGCGTATCGTTTCATTAATAGGTGAAACAGAGCTTAATGCTGAAGATCAGGTCGTTTATAGACGAGCAAAATTAGTCAAAGCCTATATGACACAAAGCTTTCATGTGACCGAAAGTCAGACAGGGAGAAAGGGAGATTACGTAAAAATTGCCCAAACAGTTGAAGACGTTTCGGCAATAATTGGTGGGAAGTATGACAATGTAGAGTCTGAAAAACTTATGTTTATCGGAAGTCTTGAAGAAGCCAAGATTGAAATTCCCGCGCCGCAAGTAGAGGCTCCAAAACCGGCCGAAAAAACGGAAGAAACACCTGCCGAGGAGACGATCCCGGCGAATGGAGAGAAAAAAGAAGAGGTTGCTGTGAAGCCCGAAGAAGTTAAAAAGGAAGAGGCAAAGGAAAGTGTTCCTTCAAATGAAGAAGCAAAGACTCCGGAAGTTTCCGAAAAAACTGAAAGTGTTCAGCCTGCACAACCTGTCCCTCAAGAAGTAAAACCTTCTTCCGAAGAAGCAAATAAAGAACAAGATCCAAAGCCAAATTAAAAAATTTATGGCTAAAGCTACACAAACATCAATTGATTATGTTCAGGTTTATATCGGCGATCCCGAAAAAGTCGTTTTTGAAGGTCAAGCAGAAGCCATTTCCTCAATAAACGAAAAAGGACCTTTTGATGTGTTGCTTGAGCATGAGAATTTCATTTGCACAGTTCAGGAAAAAGTTATAGTTCACTTAAAGGGCGGTGGGAAAAAAGAGTTTGAGATTCCAAAAGGAATTTTAAAAACAGAGGAAAATAGAGTAAATATCTTTTTGGGAATAGAGGGGTTGAGGGAGTGAGATTGTTTCATTATTAAATTGTTCAATTGTTTTTATGGTTAAAAAATATTTGCAATTAAATGATATTGATTGTTACAAAAAGTCCTTTAATCTTTCAAATTACGTTTGGGAAATTGTGGTTAAATGGGAAAGCTTTGCCAAGAGGACGGTGGGAGAGCAATTTGTGACGGCGATGGATTCTATTTCAGCAAATATTGCTGAAGGATTTGGAAGATACGGTAAAAAAGACAAAATAAAATTTTACCGCTATAGTTGCGGGTCTGTTAAAGAATCGTTAGATTGGAATGAGAAATCAAAAATAAGAAAGCTAATTAGTGCAGAGCAATACACGCATATTCTTTCCGAACTACAAGCTTTACCTAGGGAAATTAACCAATTAATATTGTTTACGAATCTAAAACTTAAAGAATAAACAATGAAACAATTAAGCAATCGAACAATTAAGGTGCCTTTGACAAGAAAAAGTAAAAGGAGGTATACTAAAAAGGCTTCAAAAAGAAGCCCTAAGAAACCTATGACAAAAGAACAGAAAATCATAATTGGTT
>JAKAHW010000054.1 GCA_021825285.1 bacterium | reverse complement strand
TTGCCGTTTTGGTTTTCCAAACAGGAAGAATCCTTACATTCAACTTTTTTAACCCATGCCTTAACGCTTTTTACAACAATGACATTTCTTTCAATTGTTATATCCGTTGAATTCTTTTCCTTTTCGTGTTGAACTGTTAAGGTAACTTTCGTGCCTCTTGGACCTCTTATTTTGTCAACTGCTTGGGCGACCGTCCATCCGGTCGTTGATTCTCCATTTACTTTTAAAACCAAATCTCCGCTTCTTACCCCTGCTTTCTGCGCGGGATTATTATCAAGCGGAGAAACAACCATAATTTTGTTATCAGAAGACATACCAAGCTCTGCGCCTATTCCTTCAAATTGGCCGGCTAATTGAGTTTTGAAATCTGTATTTTGTTTTGGAGGGAAAAAAGACGTATAGGGATCATCCAAAGTCGCAAGCATTCCGTTTATTGCGCCGTAGAGCAGCTTTTTTGCGTCCAATTTTGTCTTGTCGTAATAATCCTGGTTGATTCTATCGACGATGTTATAAAGGAGACTTAAGTCAAGATTTTGAGTTGCCGGTGGAGCTTTTGAAGTAACAGTTGTTATTGGTTTAAAATTTTTCCAGGAAAGGCTGACGTTATGAGTTCCTAAATAATATCCACCGAAACCTGCAATTAATATAATTAATAGAAGCTGAAATCCTCTTAAGGGAAAAATTTTTTGCATGAACGTTAAGAATACTAAAGACTAACCTAAACAATCTACTTACTACTCCGGCCTAACGATAAATGGTAGAAATGCTATATATCTTGCTCTTTTTACTTCTGTGGTTAAACTCCTTTGATGCTTACTGCAAAGACCGGATCTTGATCGTGGCATAATCTTTCCTCTTTCACTTGTAAACTTAGAAAGAAGTTCAGACTCCAAAAATGATGGAGCTTTTTTCTCCTTGCAAAAAAAGCACGCTTTTGGCGCGTCTACTCTTCTTGCTCTTCTGACTAATTTTGCTTTCTTTGCCATAACTTTTTAATTTATTAAAAAGGCTATACCTGGAGTCTCTGGCGAGTCTGACAAAGTCGGACGACACCAAGAGTTACAGGTATAAAATCTAAAACGGTATATCGTCCGGATTTACTTCATCCGAGGCTTCCGGCTCCTCTTTTGCTTTTTTTGGTTTTTTCTCTTCTTTTGGCTCTTCTGCCACCGGTTCTTCAAAACTTTGATCTGCTGCTTCCGGTTCTTCTTTCTGCTCACGTCTTGAATCAAGGATAAGCATGTCATTTATGACAATTTCCGTTGTTGTCCTTTGTGCTCCATCCTGACCTGTCCAGGATCTTGTCGTGATTCTTCCTTCAACGAAAACTTTTCTTCCTTTTGTCAAAAGCTGTGAGCAAAGCTCAGCGAGCTTGTTCCAGGCAACAAGTTTGTGAAATTCAACTTCTTCTTTTTTTTCTCCCGAATCAGTTACCCAGCCTCTATTCGTTGCCAAACCAAATGTGCAGACAGCCGTTCCTTGAGGTGTATATCTCAATTCCGGATCTCGAGTAAGATTCCCTATCAACTCTACTCTGTTTAAACTACGTGCCATAACTTTTTACAAATTTAAACCTAATTTCTTATCAATAAATGTCTCAAAACGCTATCGTTAATCCTTAGCTTCTTTTCTAATTCATCATCTACTTTTTCCGCTTCAAAAACTATGGAAACATAATCCCCTTTTCTCTCTTTTTTAATCGGATAAGCTAATTTTTTCTCCCCAATCAAAGAAACGGTCTCTTTTTCAATTTTGCCGGCCCATTTCTTAATATCATCCAAAAGCTTTTCTTTCTGCTCTTTTTTTATATCACTTTTTAATAACAAAACCAAATTGTAGCTTCTCATATAATTTAATTCGTTTTTCCAAACGAATACACAATGATACCAAAAACAAGCCTACAAATACAAGAGTTAAATTGCGCTCAAACAAATTTAAATCAATTTGACAATTTTATTGGTTTATTGTACTATAGGATGTCTTAAATGAATAAAGAAGCTATTATTTCACAAATTGATCAAGCCAATTTTAGAATTGCGCGGATAGAACCTGCTATAGGAAGACTTGGAAAAGCAGTAGCCCATATACAGTATAGATGTCCGACACCTCAGCTAAAGAGTATTTTAGCAAATGTTCATAATAGAAAACTCGCAGAAGAACTTGCTGCCCATAAATCTGAAAAAACCAAAGATCCATTTAGGAAAAATGCATACATACCTAGAGCTCTTGATGATACTTTAAATGAAACTGCCAGAAACATAAAAGGGGTATCTCTTCCTTACCTTGAAGAATTAGAAAAAACTTTACGCAGTCAGGTTCAAGAACTTGAAATGCAATTACCTGTCGGTCTTCAGCTTCGAAGGGTAAGAGAAGGTTTAAAGATTTCCATGTATAAACTCGGGCAAACTACTGGAATGGATACCAGATGTATTGGAGGGGTTGAAAATGGTTCAAGATCTCCAAGCGAAAAAACGGTAGGAAAGTATTGCCAGGGTCTGGGCTTGAATGAACAAAAAACCGCGGAATATAAAAAATTAGCCCAAGATGAAAGAAAAAAGAGGAAAAGAATGTTCCAAAGATCAATGAGACCAAAAGCAATTACTTCGCCACGCAAAGAACGGTCTGGTGTTGAACCTGGTCACATATCAAACATACTCTCCTCTCTTAGAGAAAAAGCTGGGGTTTTTAGAAGCGAGATAGCAATGACTGCAGGCATGTTTACCCAAAATGTAAAAGACTTTGAAGAAGGAAGAAGGGCTCCAAATGAGAAAACTGTAAGGGCTTATGCTGCAGTTTTAAATCTTGATCCAGAAAGGGTTTCGCCATTAATTGCTATGATTCCTGAAGAAAGAAAAGCAAGAAGAAGAAAATTTTATAAAGCAAAAAAAGAAAAAGACACAAAGACAGAAACAGAAAAAACAACCTTGGGGCAAAAACTGAGAAATCTAAGAGAACAAGCAGGAATTTCAACTCTAGCATTAGCGGAAGAAACCGGACTCTCACACCAAGGAATATCAAAGGCTGAAAGAAATACCGTAAGTGAATTTGAGGAAATTACTTTAATTAAGCTTTTAAAATCCCCTACCATTACGCTTCCTAACGACATGCTTCCTCCTTGGTACATCGCTCCTAAAAACGAGGGGGAATTTTTGAGAATGGTTAGGGTTAAGGTTGGAATAACAAAAGCTGAATTTGCAAGAATAACAGGGAGAAACCACTCTTCTATAAGCGCGACAGAAAGCGGAGGGAGACATCCTTCAGGATTTACTATTCAGCTCTATGAAGATGTCCTTGGAGCTGAAATTATTTTCCCTGATTTTTCAGCTATTGACCGGGAGATTGCGCAAGAACAGCTTTTACGTCCATTATTCTCCCATCACGATATATAGTTAGTGAAATTGTATCCCCTACTTTTTTGCTTGAAATAACTGACGCAACTCCCGCATCCGTATCAGAAAGCTTTTTTCCATCAATTTTCGTAATAATATCGTTCTTTTGCAGCCCTGCTTTTTCCGCAGCAGAATCAGATACAACATCTTGGACAAAAGCACCTTCGGGGAGATCATTCAGCGTGGCGACCCGTTTTGTAATCATGGTATAAGAAACACCAAGAAATGGCCGGTTAAACTGCCCCGTAGCATTAAAATTATTTATTGATTCCTTAACGGTATTTATAGGAATTGCAAAGCCTACATTTTGTCCGGAAGACGCAACCGCGGTATTTATTCCGATAACTTGACCCGACGAATTCAAAAGCGGTCCTCCTGAGTTTCCGGGATTTATTGCAGCATCAGTTTGGATAACGTTATCAAGCCTTTCAGCAAACCCTTCCAAAGCGTTTCCGGCAGTTATTCCCCGTCCAAGACCTGAAACTACGCCCGTTGTTACCGTGTTACGAAATTCTCCAAGAGCTGTACCGATTGCAATTGCCATTTGTCCGACTTCCAAGTTCTTAGAATCCCCAAGCTCAATTGCGGCAAATCCACCTGCCGGTGCGGAAGTCCTCAAAATTGCCACGTCATTTGAAGGATCTCTGTAAATTTTATCAACTTTATATTTATTTCCCTTTGAATCAACAATAATGTATTTAAGACTTGCGTCTGAAACAACATGCTTATTGGTTACGATTAGGCCATCGCTTTTGACGATAAAGCCCGAGCCAATGTAATCTTCTTTTTGCTGATTATCCGGCTGTGTCGGTTGCTGAAAAAAAAATCCGAAAGGACTCCCCATCATTCCCTGCTGAGGCACCTGCTCTACCCCAACGGTTACAACGGACGGTCCCACTTTTCTGACAACATCTACCACTACCGAATCTTCTTTGACAACTTTTACCGTTTGTAGAGGCTGGGATTTCAAATTTAAGTTGGGGTTTTTGGACACTGTATCCCAAACAACCAAAATCCCAATTAGAAGTGTCAGAAGAACGAGAAGCTTCCTCGTATTCATGGCTAATAGTTTAATAAAATTATCGACTTAAGTCAATATTTTTGCCCTTGTTTATTAAAATTTAAGTTGTTAAACTTTGAGTAATATGGCAGACAATTCAGCGCTTGGAAAAGCGGCAGCAGTTTTTGAAAAACCGGCACAAGCAGTAAGAGATGAGGCAGCAGCTGTTGGCCAGACAATTGTTTCACAAGTAACAGGGATAGACCCGAATGCACAGAAAGAACGAGACCAGCGTATTGTTGATTTGGCAAAAAAAGACCAAAGGTATGTCGCAGCAGAACTAGCCGGAGATCAAGCAGAATTACGAGAAATAATTGCTGAAAAACAAAATCTTGTTCAAGCACAGTTTCAAGAAGCGCAAAGCCTCGGAGTTTCTCAAGGGTCACCCGCACAAACTGTTCAGGAAAGGCACGAGCAAGAAGAAAAACAAGCGCAAATGACAGAGCTTGAACAAAGGAAAAAAGCTCCCAAACCGATTCCCCAAAGCAGTGGACGGGGAGAAATGCGCGGCGGACGAGGCGTCGGCGGATAAAATTGACTTTTGAGGCTATTTCTGAGATAATCCAAACCAACATGAAATGTTTGAAAGTTATAAACCATAACATTACAACTGCTTAAGGCGGCTGTGATTTCTGTGAAAAAAAACAAACTTTGCAACCGCCGAAAGGCGGCTTTTTTGTGGTAAACTTAAATTGCTTAAATATGAAAATACAGCCTAAGACATTAAAAGGATTTCGGGATTTCTTACCAAATGAAGCAAGAAAGCGAAATTTTGTAATCGAAACACTGAAACGTGTTTTTGAGTCTTGTGGCTTTGAACCGCTTGAAACCCCCACACTTGAATACGAAGAAATTCTGGCCGGAAAATACGGAGAGGAAGCCGACCGCCTCATGTACAAATTTGAAGACCGCGGAGAAAGAAAAGTGGCTTTGCGATATGACCAAACAGTTCCTTTGGCAAGGGTTGTCGCGCAATACGCAAACGCCCTTCCCTTTCCGTTTAAAAGGTACCAAATACAAAATGTATGGCGTGCTGAAAATACACAAAAGGGGCGCTTCCGAGAATTTCTTCAATGCGATATTGATATTGTGGGAAGCATTTCGCCTTCTGCTGACGGAGAAGTTATTGCTATAGTCGATGCATGTTTGAAAGCTTTAGGATTTGGTGGAAAATATAAAATCATGCTCAATGACAGAAGGAACTTTGAAGGACTAGATCCTGAAGTAATTCGAACAATTGACAAGCTTGGCAAAATTGGTTTTGATGGGGTAGAAAAAGAACTTGTTGAAAAAAAAATAGTCAAAACAATAGAGGAAGCAAGGGATTTGTATAGCGAACTAGACTCCAAGCCTGTAAGTGAGTGGCTAGGCTATGTAAAATCCTACGCACTAGCAAACGGAGCTGACAAGTGGGGAATAGGCTTTAGCCCGACTTTAGCTCGAGGGCTGGATTATTACACCTCAACTATTGTAGAAGTTACAATTGATGGCTATTCAGGCGGATCTGTTGGTGGCGGAGGAAGATATGATAACTTAATCGGAATGTTTTCCGGACAAAATATTCCGGCTGTAGGTTTTGCTTTTGGGTTTGATCGGATTATTGAGGCAATGGAAGAGCTAGGTTTATTTCCTAAAGAATTAAGTGAAACAAAGGCTTTGGTTACTATTTTTTCAAAAGAATTTTTTTCAAACTCAGCAGAACTTGCTCAAGAATTAAGAAAAGAAGGAATAAGCACAGACTTGTATCCTGATGAAGACATAAAACTTGAAAAACAATTAAAGTATGCAGACAAAAAAGGAATAAAGTTTGTAATTGTTTTAGGACCTGAAGAAATAAAAAATGATAAAGTAACTGTCAAAAATTTGGAGACTAGAACTCAGGTATCGGTTAATAAAAACGATTTATTAAATGTTTTGGCATAATTTCGAACAAAACCATATCGAGAAGAGAAAAGCACTTCTCGCACTTACTACTGCCTCTTTCATTTGGGGCGCCTCTACCCCGCTTCTAAAATGGATGCTTCTTCTGATACCTATATTTCTGCTCGCTTTTTTACGGTTTTTTTCCGCGGCGATTCTTCTTTTACT
>JAKAHW010000053.1 GCA_021825285.1 bacterium | reverse complement strand
TACATCCGCAATAATTCCTCCTAAAAAACTCAAAATAATTTGAGGGAAAAGAATTGAAAACAGGAGAATCGAAACTGCAAAATTAGACGAAGTTAAGTGGAAAATCTGGAAGATAAGCACCACGCTTAACATATTAAAAGCGATTTGAGAAAAAAGTACCGATAATGAAAAATAAGTGTATCCTGGAGCCTGTAGCAATTTGACTATATCATAAGATGAGAACTTTGCGTAAATGTTTTTCATTCATCAGAGAAATTTAAGCTCTTTTAGTATAACTCCCATCTCTGGTATCCACAACTATACTATCTCCGATATTAATAAAAAGCGGAACACGGGTCTTAACACCGTTTTCAAGGACCGCATCTTTATACATGTTGCTTGCGGAATCACCTTTTACTCCGGGCATTGTATCGGCAACCTTTAAAGTTACTTTTGGAGGAAGAATTAGGTCAAGGGGTTCGTCACCGAAAAATTGGAGAGTAACATTTTCGCTTTCCATTAAAAACTCGTTTCCAAATAAATTCTTCAAAAGAACCGTAACTTGCTCAAAGTTTCTTGGATCCATAAAATATGCAGATTCAGAATCCTTGTACAAGAATTGGTATTCTTTTTTATCCAAACGTATATCCTGGACATATGCTCCGTTTGTATAACCTTTTTCGGTAGTAGAGCCATTTCTAAGGTTTCTTACTTTAACTTTAATGTTGGCCGATCCTCGACCCATTTTTATATGCTCAAAAGAAACAACCTGGAAGATATTTCCATCCTCTTCATACGAAACGCCATTTCTTAAATCATTAACGGAAATCATGCCTTTTTTCCTCCTCTTTTAACGCGAATCAGTCCCGAACATGGAACCACCTCTACCCCACGCTTTTCAACCTCATCTAAAAATATATTTGCCCCAATTGAATCTGCAGCCATATGCCCTGTATCAATAACATTGATATGAAGTTTTTTTAATTCAGTAAGTGTTTCTTCAGGAACGTGCATTTCAATCAGGGTTCCAACTCCTGCTTTTGCCATTTCTATATATGCTTCTTTTGAAGCGCTGGTTCCTCCCGTAAATCCTACGACAACTTTTCCGGCACGCCTATTTTCAGATCCGGAAACAAGTGTCGGCCCTGCTTTTCCTTTTATAGCTTCTATAAACTCCGGAATTTCATTTACATAATCCAGGACTTCACCTGCGGTATAAAAGGATTTTTTTGCAAGATATTTTTTCATAAAATCATTTCCTAAATTATCCCAAATCGTGTGAAGCGCGATAAGAGGCATCCCTAAAAGTCTGGCTGCGTCTACACTTTGGGCATGATTAAGAGGCCCAAAACGTCTTTTCACCATTCCTTTTCTCTCTTCAAAAAGCGCATGAGCAACATTTGCCGGCACTCCCATTTCCTCAAACATATCTACCTGAACATCCATTACTTCATGAAGGCTTGCCAAAGCATGTCCGCTTGGATGATGGGAAACTAACAGGTCTATTTTTGTACCTTTTTCGGATAAACGGTCTGCCAATAAAACTTCTGCAGCATCTGCATCGATACCTGCCATAAGTCTTTTTACTTTTGTTTTTGGATCTCCAAATAAAATTCTGGAATCTGAAAAAGGACTGGTTAATGATTCTTTATCAAAAAGCTTCTTTTTTTCAGAGGACATTTCATCGTATCTCTGTTTTGCGTGACCAAGGAACCTTTTAACACCTTCTGCTCCGCGCGGATCCGCTTTTATCCCCATTTCAACACCTAAATCGTATATTTCTTGAATTGTCATAGTGTTAAAGTATATAATATTGAGGCTCAAAACTCAAATCTCAAAAAATTTTGACTTTTGAATTTTGTTCGGGTGAGTGCTGGAATGGTATACAGGTTAGTCTCAAAAACTAATGATCGTAAAGGTCATGAGGGTTCGACTCCCTCCTCACCCACACCTAGGAAAAGATGTGCCTGATTACGTCTTCTGCGTTAAAAGAATCAACCGGAGTTTTCATTAACTTTCCTAAAAAGTCGAGTTTTTGTCCAAGTGTTACTATATCTTTTCCCGAAGCCATTCCTACAGTCGCCCCAAGTCCTGAACAAAGACATCTTGCGCCTTCAGTCTCCTCAATTTTCCCGCCTTTAGCAATATATGTATCAACTGGCTCGGCAGGACAACGAGATCTGATTTTGCCTTCCGTCTCATAATACTCATCCAAAAATCCGAAATCACATTGCCTCACTCTTCGGCTGTAAACTTCCGGGTCTGACAATGAATCTCTTAATTGCGCTATGTTAATGGGATAACCTGTCGGAGAAGTTCTTTTGCTTGGCCTTACAACAAGTGTCCCGTCAAAACCTCTTCTTCTCAAATCTCTTTTACGGTGATCCAATATTCCTGATTCATCACAAAGAGCAAAAGCAGACCCAACCTGAATTCCAGTAGCCCCTTCTTCATCAACTGCTCTTTGTAATTCTTCCGGACTAGCCATACCTCCTGCTAGCCAAAAAGGTTTTCCATATTGGCGGAATTTGCTTAAATCCGGTTCATCTTTTGGACCGTATACGGGCACATCGCTTTTCTCGTCAACGTCTTTTCTGGGTCTTGGTGGAGCGTTATGTCCTCCGGCAATTGGGCTTTCAACAACAAAACCGTAAATTTCCCCGTTCGACCTTTCAATCAGAGCATGAGCAGCAACATGCAAAGATACAATCGCTAAAAACTTTGGGCGCTTCAACGAATGGTTGTCTCCAAAAATCTTGGCAGGATTAAATTTCATTTCAAAACCTTCATCAGATCCTGTAATATTAATTCTGTAAGAGGCATCAAGTCCTGCGGCGAATCTATCCAAAATTCCCGGGGTTTGAGTTGGCAATCCTGCTCCACTTGCAATATAATCTACTCCTGCAAGCATCGCTCCATAAATTTCAAAAGGTCTTCCCGGTTGAACTTTTTCCAAATAATTCATGGCAATAGGTCCGTTATGACCGCGCTTTGCCTTAAACACTTCTGCGTAATTTGCAAAAACAAGAAGTTTTGTCAATAAATCTTTACCCGCCTGGCTTCCGTTGATCAAAACTTCAGGAGTTGGCGGCAAATCTGCCCGGCCGAATTTATTCTTTCTTAACCAGTATCTATCTTTTAATTCCTGAGCAACTTTAGGGACAGGAAAAGCTTGAAGTGCTTCCATTGTTCCTTCATCTCCGGAGACCAAATTTTCGATGCAACTGACAGACAGGCCCACTCCTGATACCGTACCCAAAACAGGTTTTTCAAGTCTTTCTCCTGCTCTAGCAACGGCTCCCGCCAACCTATCATTGGAAACACGAAAACCCATTCCTCCTTGAATCAATTTTGGATTTTCAATCATGTCCAACATCATACATGAGAGAGCATCTTATGACAAGATATAATTTTTGCTTTTCGTGTTGATTAATTAAGGATTGATTTAGTAATATAGAGGCAAATGTATTTAGAGGATTTACTTAAAAAAATCAATTTTAAAAGGTATGGACTTTACCTTATCCGTTGGCAACTCTCTACCCCGCTTCTTGCACCAATTGTCGCATATTTTAAACATTCTTCCTCAATTTTCGGAACACGTGAAGATTGGATTGCCGCAACAATTGCAAACTTTATCGGAGGGCTCATCTTCTTCTGGGTAGATATGTTTATTTTTACTTCCAATGCTTTGGCTGCTCAATGGGAAGTCAGGGAAAACATAAAATGTCACGATTGCAAAAAAATAGCGCGCGGATATCGATTAGTTAAAAGCTCAAACTATGACCGAACCAAGGATGCAAAACCCGAGTTTAGATGCGAAGAGCATTCAAAAGAAAAAACGAAACTTTTAAAAAAACGAGGAATTATATTTTAATTTTCCCTTTGTTTATATTTTCGCTTAATAGAAGAACTATCAACGTTGAGGGCGTCCCTGGAAGTAAATTTGTTAATGCTAGACTAACTGCTTCATCCACTGTTTTAAGTTCTACTTCTATTTCCTCATAACCTCTATTTCCTCTATCGGGATCTTGTTCTATTCTCTGAGCATTTGGTGCAAAGAACATATGGACACGTCTATTTAATTGTCCGTATGTCTCATAAAAAGCACCAAGCGGAATAAAATTTTCTGCTGTATACCCGACTTCTTCACGGAATTCCCGTCTTGCGGCACCCTCAATCGTCTCTTCCTCCTTAACGGATCCTGCCGGAACCTCAAGCAATTCTTCTCCCACAAGATATCTATACTGGCGCTCGAAAATTAATTTCTTATCATCTGTCATTCCCAAAATCATTACGGATTCAGGGCTATCCCAATAAGTCCATTTTGTTCTCCTGCCATCAGGATATTCGACAATATCCTCCCGCACTTTAAAATTAATTGCTTCCAATACCAGCTTTGAATCCAGTTTCTTCCATTTATTCATAAAACAATTATACATCTGTTTTTTTCTTTGATAAACATATACAATTTTGTCATGAAAAGAATGGTGCTGGGTATTGTCGGGCCGATTGCCAGCGGAAAAGGATTCGCAATAGATAAGCTTGTAAAATTAGGTTTTAAAAAACTTTCCTTATCGGAAGAAATCCGCGAAGAGCTCAAAAATAGTTCAAACAAAACTCCTGATAGGAAGGCGCTTCAAGATCTGGGGGACAAAATGAGATCGGAAAACGGAAATGATTTTTGGGCAAAAAAAGTTTCGGAAAAAATTGGTGACCAACAAAACTATGTAATAGATAGCATAAGGAATCCTCACGAAATTAGCTTTTTAAAACATAATCTTAATATGTTTGTGCTTGCGGTTAATTGTTCCGAAAAAACAAGTATGGAACGCGCAATAAAAAGAGGCCGGGATATCGATACAAACATAAAAAATCTAAAATTAATTATCGAAAGAGACAGGGGAATTAATCAGCCAAAAAACGGTCAGCGAGTTGATGAATGTATAAGGCTTTCCGATATTGTTGTCGATAATAACGGAACCCTAGAAGAGTTTGAGAGAAAATTGGACAAACTATTTATCAAACTGGGGATTGAAAAACGAATTTAATTTAGTCTAAAATTCCATATGGCAAAAACAATTATTGGCCTAGTCGGCCCTATTGCTTCAGGAAAAGGAACAGTAGTTGATAATCTTGAGGAAAAAGGTTATTCCTCCTACTCTCTTTCTGACAGAATTCGCGAAGAAATTAGAAGTCGGGGACAGGAAGTAACTCGAGAAACCCTAAACACTGTCTCAAACGAGCTAAGAATAACCTTTGGAGCAAACATACTGGCACAAAGAACAGCTGAAATTATTGAAAAAGAAAATCTCGAACTTGTTGTAGTTGATTCTATTAGAAACCCTGAAGAAATAAGTTACTTAAAACAAAGATTCGACGCAAAAATAATCGGTGTTGTTGCTCCTCAGGAAAAAAGGTTCGAATTTTTCAAAAACCGGACAACTAATTCAATGGGGATATCTTCATGGGAAGAGTTTAAAACTCTGGATGATAAAGAGCTAAAACAGGAAGGCGAACACAAACAGCAAGTAAAAGCATGCCTTGAGTTGGCGGATTTTACTATCGAAAACAATGGAACAATAGAAGATCTAAAAGGAAAAATTGAAGAAATTCTGACTCAAATTAGTGGACCTAGCCAGAATCGAACTGGCGTCTGAGCAATGCGAATGCTCTATTCTACCACTGAACCATAGGCCCTTTTCAAGTTCCTTGGTTCGGCGGCAAGGTTTCCTTACCACTGAACCATAGGCCCCTCGGTTCCTTTCAGCATCAACTTTTTAGTTTCGACTGAACCATGGAACCAACCTCAATATTTTATCATTTAAAAAAGGCTTGAACAAATTAATTTACTTCGGGGACATTTGAATGCTCTATATTATAGAAGCGGATGCGGTCACCGCGGAACAGCAGCTCTTTTTCTCCAACCGGTCCATTTCTGTGCTTTGCAACATTAATCTTGACCACTCTCTGCGGAGAAAATTCTTCATCCTGAGTGTAAAGAAACATTACAACGTCTGCATCCTGCTCAATTGCTCCGGATTCCCGAAGGTCGGCAAGTTGAGGTTTTTTTTCTCCTCTGTGCTCGACTGCACGGGAAAGTTGGGAAACTGCAATAACAGGGATTTTTAATTCACGCGCCAGATTTTTAAGACTTTGGGAAATATATGAGACCTCTTGAACTCGATTTTCAAAACGCCTACCCGGATTTGCAAGCTGCATATAATCAACAATTAAAAGCTTAAGCCCGTGTTCCATTTGCAAACGCCTGGCTTTGGTTCTAATCTCAGCAATTGAAATTCCGGGTGTATCATCAATGTATATTGGTGCATCAGCCAATTCCCCCATTGCTTGGGAAAGTTTCTCAAAGTCCTCTTCCGAAAGCTTGCCGGTTTTTAATTTCCAGGCATCAATATTGGCTTGAGAAATCAAAAGTCTATCTACCAATTCTTCTTTACTCATTTCAAGAGAAAAAATCCCAACGGGATTTTTTGTGACCCAAGACACATGCTGGGCAATATTTACTACAAAGGCTGTTTTCCCTTGACCCGGACGTGCTGCCAAAACTATTAAATTGGAATCCTGAAGGCCTGATAACAGATAGTCTAAATCAACAAATCCGGTTTCAACTCCTCTAAATTTAGAATCATTCTTGTGAAGCTCATCAAGCTTATCAAAGCTTGCTG
>JAKAHW010000052.1 GCA_021825285.1 bacterium | reverse complement strand
TAATGAACCTCATACCCAAGTTCTGCTGCCATTTTTCTTACGGTTGTTGTTTTTCCGATGCTTGTCCCTCCCTCAATCAAAATTGGGTTACCTTGAAGAAAAGAAACGGCAATCTGCTTTTGCATATCAAGAGCCAGTCTGTCATTTATAAAACTTTCATATTTGTCACGTTGAGGTACAAAGGGAGAATCAGTGTTAGCTGCTTTTTGAAGTTCAACACCAAGATATGAAACTGAGGTTGGTGTCTCAACAATCGGTTGGGCAGGGTGTGGTTGTAATTCATGTGCTTCTATATTCATTGCGTCCATAAGATTATGATTGGTAGGTCAAACCAACCTCTTTAAGTATTGGGAATTCTCCTTCTTGGATTTTGGATAAAGTCTCTTTTTTTGTCAAAAAAACAATAGAAGCACCTTCATATATCGGATTAATAATAGTTGACTTCATTTTTTTAGTATCAAATGTTTCAACTTGACCTGAGGGGTATTGAAGTAGAAAGTCATATAAATCTTTTGATACATCAGTTATGACAAAATAAATTTTTTGCGGTTCAATAACATTTGTAAAAATTTCTGTAACTTTTTTAAAATAATTATTCTCAAGAACCTCTTGAAAGCAGACTAACTCCTCATCGTTTTTTGCAATGATAAGAGACACTTCCTTTTGGGATAGGGTGTATTTTAAAAAAGCACTCAAAGTTTTATTGTTCATTTGAAACATATTATACTAAAATTGGATGTAATTCTCGATTGATTCACGGATTACATCCGCAAGTTTTTCAGGCATTTCTGAAATGGTAATATCGGCAATACTGTTTGGATAGTAGTCTTCAACATGTCCGGTTCCATATCCTATTCCAAGCCCTATTAATTTTTGGTCTGTTTCATCCGTAATTTTTTCTATCACAGAAGACAAATCATATTCAGAACGTGGATGCGCACCGGACTCTGCGGGCTGTCCGTCAGAAAGGACGAATAAGAATTTTTGTCCTACTTCTTTTTGTACAGATAGCCTTTGGGAAGCTTGTGTTAGTGCCCACCCGTCGTCATTCCAGGCAGCACTACTTGTTGAAACCTCTCCCAACATTGAGCCCATATGATCCCTTACCTCTTTTGACATTGGTTGTCCAAATTCTTGATATACGTAGAGTTGATCATTAAAGCCTAAAATTTCAGTTTTTATAGAAAGCTTGTTTAACGCTTCGGCAAGTACAATTGCAGCTTTAAAAGTTTCTGCAATTTTTTGACCACGCATCGAGCCTGAAAGGTCAATTAAAAGGCTTACTGCGTAATCCTTTTCTTGTGGAAGCTCCCGTCTTTGCCAAGCGTGTGACTCAACTGCCGATATCCCTTTTGCTTTCTCCTGAATCCTTCTTTTTATATCAATTCTTTTTCCTGACTTGAAGCCCCCATGCCATTTATTGGCGCGCCTTTGGATAAAAATCTCTCTCAAATCATTTTCTAACTCATCGATAATTGGTAGCACTTCTTTTCTATTTTTCTCATACATGGTTTCATCTCTTTTAGTAACTGCTTCAACTATGTCTCTAAATCGCTGCCTTTGCTCGTTATAAGAAATGGTATCACTTTCTGTTTCTTTTGTGTCACTAGCGGGTTGTTCTTGTGTTTCCTTGCCATCGACTTTTCTCTCCTTGAGCTTTTCGGGGTTACTTGAAAGTTTTCCTTGTAATTCCTCATTAATCTTTTCCTCGTATTCTTCAATTGCTTTTTGTGCCCGTTCTAAAAGTTCTTGTTTTAATTCATCAGGCAGCGAATCAATATAGTATTTAATTTTTTGCTTAAGCTCTGGTGAGAGAGAGTCTAGATCAACAACACCGCTCTTTGCTTGGCTATTTTCACCTTGCTGGGTGTTTTTCATTGCGTTTTCAAGTGCTTGTTCTAGCTCTTGTTGTTGCTCGAGGGTTAATGTGTCTTGAAGTTGTTGCGGGGTGTTTCCTTGTCCTTCTCCTTTTTGTCCCTGCATATCCTGCATGGCTTGCTGCATTTGTTGGTCTTCAATGTCTTTATCAACAAGTGTTTTAAATTCAGGCCAAATTTCATCTCTGTTTATTTCGTACGAGACCTGGGAATACTTCTTAATAATGTCCTCACTCCTATCAGCTTCTTCTTTTGAAGGATAACGAAGCCAGGAGTCTTCAGCAGATGCAAGTGTTTTTTGTACAATTTCTGCTACGTCTTCGGGCAAATCTTCGCTTAGTTGAATGTCTTTTCCTTGAGATTTTCTATACCATTGTTTGATATATTCAAAACCAGCCGTCGCAAACCTTGGCATCGTCCCAAGTTGGATTTTGCCTTGCTCTTTTGCCGTTTTTTCAAAATCCATTTCTGAGTCATACGTTTGATTCATGGAAGTTCTAAAGCGAGGGTAGGACTCAACAACAAAGCTGTTAACTCTTGGATCTTCAATTGCATTCATCATGAAAGAAAAGCCAGGTTGCCTCCATTCATCGAGAGAAATTGTGTCCATTCTTGAAATTCGTCTGTGGCCTCCTTCGTGAGAGACGATAAAACGCAATTCTTCAAGCGGTCTTTCAACAAGATCTTTTGGGTCTATTGATATCCTATTTTTCTCAAAATCCCAGTGCCATCCTTCTCCGGGTTTATTTAGATCAACCGGAATCTTAAAGTCCTTTCCTACGAAGTAGGCAAGTGATGAGAGCAATTGCTTTCTGTATTGTATAGTTTGCTGATCTTCGGGAGAAAATTGGCCAAGAATTTCATTTGGTTGTGATGGCCGCAAAACTTGCAATCTAGTATCTGGTGCAAATGTAGCACCTTGTATCTCTTTCATAGTACTTCCAAGAATCTCATCCATAGTCGACCTACCTCAATTTTACTAAATTATGGGGCATAAACAAGCAGCTCCTAAATAAATGGGTTGCACCCCTCTTTTGGCAAGGGTAAAGTGCACTCTCCGCCAGTTGGCGGATCGCCCTTGCAAAATTCACCCCGCTTAAGTGCCCTTCATATCTGAAAGCATGAGCATGCTTTCAGGAAAACAAATTCTAAAAATTAAAAAGAAGGGTGGTGAAAAGTATATGATGCTAATGCCTTCTTATGTTGAGAAAAAGCTTCCGCCTCTTTATTCCGCAGAAAACAAGAAAGACCCGAAAGTTTTGTGCAAGTTTTTCCTTCCATTTACCAAATGGACTTGGTATGCGTTAGAGTTTGATGGGAAAGATACATTCTTTGGGTACGTAGTCGGGGATTATCCGGAGTTAGGATAGTTTTCATTGAAAGAGCTAAAGGAAATTGAAGGACCATATGGGGCAGGGGTTGAAAGGGATCTGTATTTTGCTCCCTGTGCACTATCGGAAGTTAAAAGACTTCATGAGTAGAAAACAAAGCCTGTTGTTTGAGATATAACAGCAGGCTTTACTCAACCTTATACAAAACGTCTTTGCTTATTCCCTTACTTTTTATATTTTCCATAGTTGTTACGGAAAAGTTGAGGTTTTCTTCATCATTCAGACTTTTCTTAATAATTTTTATAAGTGTCTTTTTGGTTTTCTCATCCAAACAAACGAAAATAATTTCGGGGAATGGGTTTTTGTTATGGTCTTGCCAGTAATCTTCTTCGTAGTATTTAAAGTATTGTTTTACTCTTTTGAATAACCATTTTTCGGATGCATTGAGATTAAAAACATCAAGAAAGTAGCGCTTGGTAAATTCTTTTTGTTGAATAGAAAAGTAAGCGTCCGGATGTGGTAGAACAAGATATTTCATGTCTGTTAAATCAACTGTTGTATAGAAGATTAGTTTTGCATTATGTTTTTTAGTTAAATCTAGTAGCGATAGATAAATCTCAGCAATTGCCATACAATGGGTCTTAAACTCGGAGGAAGAGTTTTTCTCTTGGTACACCCGTTCAAGCAATTTTTCTTCTACATATTTTCTCTTTTTAAGTTCCTTTCTTGCTTTTGTTCCAAGACAATAAACAGAAGGTATGGCTCCGAATTTTCTCTCAAATTCACAATTTACATATTTTTCTTTTGTTAGTTCGTTTAGCCATTTAATTATTCTGTTGTGTTTTTTGTGGTTAAGTAGTTTTTGGATTTGGTTTCTGTTTAAGAAGCGAAAGCGGTATAGGTTAAGTAGTATTTCTGTTTGTTTGTCTTTTAGTTTTAATTCTGTAGGAGTTGTCATAAAGTTTATTTTTAGGTTTAAAATTATTTTTATTCCCCTTATATTTATATAAGGGTATAGATATAGAACTTTATATATATCTAGCCTTAAAATCATGAAAAAACAGTGTAAATCAGCTTACACAGTTTTAAAGCACAGAAACGTCATTGGGATTGATATTACCTTTCGTATCAGTCGTACTTTTTATGTTTTGGTAAGATTTAATAATTGGCTTTTTATAGACAATTGCATTTTGCAGCCGGGATGATTGGATCAGCTTTTCAATCCGGGCCTTATTAAAGCCAATTTCAACAGGCATTGTAGTACCGGAGAAGGACTCTTCGGGATTAACGGCAGAAATCTTTATATAGAAGTTGTAACGGGGTAAATTTGCAATGTCCCCCTTCTCAATAAATGGTGAAAACTGCGGGAGCATGAGTTTTTCATCATCCGGGTTTGCACTCCTGAAGGAAACAACCGTTCCAACATTTGCCAAAATAACATTTACCAAATTTTTATCTTTTTGCTGGGAAGTTGACTGTTCGGCCATAACTAAATATGTCTTGTATTTTCTTGCTTCCGATAACATTTGGATAAACGATGCTGTTGCAAAGTTTTGGAACTCATCAACATATAGGTAGAACGGTTTTCGCTTCTTCTCACTCATTCTAGCGCGTCTAAGTGAGGCTAGCTGTAGCTTTGCTATAACCATAATTCCCAAAACCTCAGATGTATCTTCGCCTAATTTTCCTTTAGCCAAATTACAGATTAGTATTTTTTGTTTTTCTAGAATCTCATCAAAATTAATAGTGGATTTTTTCTGCTCAAGCATCCGTTTTGCTGAGGGTGAAAATAAAAATCTTCCGATACGTGCCGCAACCGGTGAAATCATCTTAACTTTCTGATAATCTCCGGCTTTCCCATACTCATACTTCCAAAAGTTCTTCAAATTCTCATCCTCTAAATTTTTTGTGACTTGTTTTTGGAATGGCGGATTATTTAAAAGCTCATAAATTGTAAAAAGTGTTGGGTTCTCAAGAGTTAAAGCGGTTTGGATAGTGTTTCTTAAAATGTATTCGATTCTATGTGCATGGCCTGCCATTGATTCGGAGAACACTTTTCTAAATAGAGATATAACGCTTTCTGTTATAAATTCTTTTTCCCTAAGCAAATCATCCTCATCAAGTCCGGGTGTAATTTCAAGCAGATTTATTCCGATAGGATATTTTAAGTCGTCAGGATTAACATAAATCAAATCGTCGATTCTAGAGTCCGGAATACAAGTTAAAAGTGTTTCTGCCAAATCTCCATGAGGGTCAATCACGGCAATACCCTTACCATTCTTAATATCTTGGGAAACCATTGATGTAATCATCGTTGTTTTTCCCGATCCGGTTGCACCGATTATATACATGTGCTTTTCCCTTTCCTCTTCCGATAAACCGATTAAAGTTGATGTTCCGCCATAGGTGTTTTTGGCAAACACAACATCCAGTTCTCTTTCACCCTTAAGGGATAGTGGAGCCGGAAGTTCTTTGCTGTAAGTTTTTACAATGTTTTCGGTTTTTGTGTTTGAGGTATATGGGAAGTGATAAATACCTGAAATTTCAGAGACTGAAAAAATAGACTTGTTAAAGAATGACAATAATCTTTTTTTAAATGTAAAAAGTTGATAACGATGCAAAAATTTAAATCTCTGATTTTTAACGGCTGCGATGCTTTGATGCTCAGGACTATTAAATGAAGCAAATGACGATTTAATACCCCTTATTCGTTCATTGGTATCTGTTTGGTTCTTATTTAATACCAACAACCTAATTGATGTTTCAAATAAGCTCTGTTCTATTTTTGATTTTATAGAACTTATAATTTCCTGCTCATGAACGGAAGGCTTAAGAAGCATCCTTGGTTTACCAAGAGGTAACTTTGGGAAAGGTGATTTACCGTTTGTAATAATATTTGAAAGGATCCAAAAAGGAATTAATACAACAACAAAGACAAAAATTAATAGAATTTTAATTATTGAAACAACGGGTGATAGTGCCCCAAAATCCTTATCTGTTTTAAGATAATTTAATACATCAAAATTTCTAAGAATTAGCTTTGAAATTTCATTTACCTTGTTATTATTGGTTGAGGACAAGACAATTTGAAGGGTTACCAACTCATCCTTATCAAGCTTTGTCATCATGCCCGTTATATATGAGATTGGGTCGTGTAAACCTAATGACTGCTGGCTTTTTAAGGGATAGGCAAAATGGTTTGATAATTCAAATTCAACAATCTTAAACCTGTTGGAATCTAATTTGTCCGGAAGATAATCATATACTTTTTGTATTTTTACTTGGGGCAAGTATGATAATAAACTTTTATTGATTGCTCCCATCTCTCCTTTTTTCGTTTTAAGAAGATAACGAATACCCTCACTTTTCGTTGATACAATTTCCATTGAAAATCTAGGTTTCAGATTCAATAACCTTTCAAAAAAAGATCTTTGGCTCCCTAGGGTATGGATAAGTAAGAAAAGCTGTTCTGTTGAATATGCGCTTTGTTCGGTTATTGAAGGTGGGGTTAATTCCAAGTATACTTCTTCTTCCTTTAAAGATCTTACGAAGAAATAGAGTCTCATAAGCATTCGTAAGGAAAATCCAAGAAGAAAAACTAAGAACACCGAAAGAAAGATGAAAATGACTACCTGAAAACCCCTGTTAAAATTCCCAACTATATGGGGAAGATTGGAGATAAATGCTCCGATTATATGGTCAGCTCTAAGTGTCTGATAATCCATCATACCC
>JAKAHW010000051.1 GCA_021825285.1 bacterium | reverse complement strand
AGCCCAATTCTCACAAAATATCTACCAGTATTTTGAAGACAAATAATATACTTTGATTTGGTTTTTTAGCCTTGACAAATAGGGGTCTTTCCTATATTATATAAGTCGCATGGTTGCGAGATTCGATTGTAGTTTAATGCTTTCGGGAATGTAATTTCTAAAAGTCACAACAAAATCTTCTAAGAACAATGGGCTTGTGCCATTGAATCCCTCAATCATGTATTGCTTAAACATTTCGTTTAAGCGTTCCTTAACAAACGAAAAGATGTTCAAACAGTGGTAGGAATCGTTCGTGCTTACACGAACATTTCTTTCCCTGTTTCTTGGAAACAGGATTTTTTGCTCTCTTTTAATACAAAAAGAGAAACATTTGAGAATTTGACTATTCGCAAGAATAGCAAGTTATCAATTTTTTTGAGAATTTGATCCTGGTTCAGGATGAACGCTAGCGGCGTGCTTTAGGTATGCAAGTCGTGCGGTTCCGATTTATCGGAGCAGCGGCAGACGGGTGAGTAACGCGTAAGAATCTACCTTCGAGTGGAGAATAACTCCGCGAAAGCGGGGCTAATACTCCATAGTCCCTCACGGGTAAAGGACTTAACGGTCCGCTTGAAGAGGAGCTTGCGTCCTATCAGCTAGTTGGCGGGGTAAAAGCCCACCAAGGCTATGACGGGTAGCTGGACTGAGAGGTCGGTCAGCCACAGGGGCACTGAGACACGGGCTCCACACCTACGGGTGGCAGCAACCAGGAATATTGGGCAATGGACGAAAGTCTGACCCAGCGACGCCGCGTGGAGGATGAAGGTTTTCGGATCGTAAACTCCTTTTGCCAAGCCCTTCACAGCTTGGAGAATAAGCACCTACTAACTACGTGCCAGAAGTCTCGGTAATACGTAGGGTGCAAGCGTTATCCGGATTTATTGGGCGTAAAGAGTGCGTAGGTGGTCTTTCAAGTCCTCATTTAAATGCTCCGACTTAATCGGAGTTTTGGTGAGGATACTGTAAGACTAGAGGATTGTTCGGGGTACTGGAACAGTTGGTGTAGCGGTGAAATGCGTTGATATCAACTGGAACACCGAAGGCGAAGGCAAGTACCTAGGATCTTCCTGACACTGAGGCACGAAAGCTAGGGTAGCGAAACAGATTAGAGACCTGTGTAGTCCTAGCCGTAAACTATGGATGCTAGATTCCGGTTTTTTCCGGAGTCGTAAGCTAACGCGTTAAGCATCCCGCCTGGGGAGTACGGCCGCAAGGCTAAAACTCAAAGGAATTGACGGGGACCCGCACAACCAGTGGAGCGTGTGGTTCAATTTGAGACGAAGCAAAAAACCTCACCAAGGATTGACATGTTACCGTTTAGTCCTGATGAAAGTCGGGAGGATCCGCAGAAATGTGGATGGTAACACAGGTGCTGCATGGCTGTCGTCAGCTCGTGCCGTGAGGTGTTCCCTTAAGTGGGGAAACGAGTGCAACCCCTATCTTGTGTTAAATATTCACAAGAGACCGCCCCTCATCTTTGTTCGCGAAGAAATTCGTTGATAAGGATGAGGGGAGGAAGGAGGGGCGGACGTCAAGTCAGCATGGCCCTTATACCTTGGGCTACACACACCCTACAATGGCGAAGAACAACGAGTTGCAAGTTCGTAAGGACAAGCTAATCTCTGAAATTTCGCCTCAGTTCAGATTGGGGTCTGAAACCCGACCCCATGAAGTCGGAATTGGTAGTAATCGTGGATCAGCAGGCCGCGGTGAATGCGTTCTCGGGTCTTGTACACACCGCCCGTCAAGGCAGCAAAGTCGGTAGTAGCAGAAGGACCGTTAGGTACGATGCTAAGATCGGTGATGAAGCTTAAGTCGTAACAAGGTATCCCTAGCCGAAGCTGGGGATGGATCACCTCCTTTCTAATTTAAATTCTCTTTCCCAAATTTTTTGGAAAGAATTTAATTTTTAGATTCTTTCCTGCCACTGTTTGAGCATATTTTCGTTTAAAACCCCGCAATTAATGTCGGGGTTTTTTGTTGGCTTGATTGATGTTTGGTTTAAATTACCTTGAGGTACAGCAGAAGCTTTCGCGGTTTAATCTTTTCGTACACTCATCGTTGCCTTCATATCTCACTTGTTCTCCTGTCAGGCAATATAAAGTCGGACGGCATGTATTTTTTGTCCCATCAGGATTGGTTTCGGGGCATCCTTTAACTACAGGCGGAAGAGTTGGCGCCGCAATTTCCTGGGAAGCTTGTTGGCGGATATCTTGCTGCTGGTTTACTACAAATATTGTTACAGGCAGAATAATCGCTACGATTCCTATACTTATTGCTCCATACATTAATTTTTGGTTTTCGTTAAGTTTCATTTTTAATCATTTTTTTCCTTTTCTTCTTGCCTAGTTTCACCATTTTTTTTCATCCTTATTTCGGTAGTTTCTCTTTTTCCAATTATTGAGGTTGGTGTGGGTAGAACAACATTATTCTGAATTTGATAAGAATCTTCTATGGATTTTTTGATTTCATCAAGAGAAGTTTTAGTCTCACTTATTGAATTGACGATTGTCGTAGGGTTTTGAGGGGTATTTGGAGCAAGCGTTGGCGTAGGAGTTTTCGAAGGAATAGCCGGTGAAGATGTAGGCGTTAATGTACCTAACCTTTTTTGATAAATAGGTTTGTCTGAAAATTGTAAAGCTTGTGGGGTAGGGCTTAAAGTTTGTCCGGATTTCACTACAATTTCTGTCCGGACCTGATCTAGCCGGTTTTGATAAGAATCAATTGAAGAAATCAATTTTTGCTGGAGCTTTGCTTTTTGTTCCTGATTTGAGACATTATTTATTACTGTTTTGCTCTCTTCAACTTGTTTTATTAAGACTTGAAGCCCTTGAATATCAGATTTTGTGACTATCATTTTTTCCGCCTCATTAAAACGGTTATTTGCCAGCTCCGTAGTGTAGTCTGCCTTAACTTCAGGAATAAAAGAGAAAGCAGTAAGGCCAACTCCTTCAAACCCTCTTTTTACGAAATATAGAAGATCTCCCGGGATAGAATTTTGTGCCAAAAGACCTATGAAAGTAAGAGGAGTAATAATAAAGAATGTTATCCAAAGAGCCTTGTTGAGTCGCGAAAAATATTCCCTCACAATATTAGGTTAAGCAAATGGTAAGGGTTTTGTCAAATACTTCGCTTCAGTTTAGGCATAAAATATGCTAAACTACATGTTACGGTCCGGTGGCGAAGAGGAAACGCGGGAGTCTGCAAAACTTTTATGCAGGGGTTCGATTCCCCTCCGGACCTCAGAGTTATTCTCTTTTGTTATTTTATTGTTGTCTTCTTAAAAAGTTTGCTTTCCACAGAATGTTATAATTTACCCGTGAGTAAAGAAAATCCAAATTTTCTAAGGAAAACAGAACCTCTGGCGGAAAAAGCCGGAGGAGGATTATTGGTTCTTTTAGGAGCCATATCTTTTGATGCGCCTATGATAGCAGCGGGAGTTATTTTGTTTTTTCTCGGAAAAACAAGAGAAATAAAGTCTTAGACATAAAAAGTATAGTTTAGCTCCGTACTTCTTATCTTGTTTTTGAACCTGAAACTTTGGTAAAATACTATGTCGGTTTAAGCATCTCCGAATTTGGGTCGTTGGTTCAGCGGTAGAACGCGTTCCTGTTCTAACGATCAATTAATTTTGGGCGCATGGCTCAGTGGTAGAGCGCGTTCCTGATAAGAACGAGGTCCTTGGTTCGATCCCAAGTGCGCCCACATAATTATCGTTAGTCCCGCTTTAGCGGGAGAAGAACGAAGTGGATGGTTCGACTCCATCACGACCCACCAAATTTTTCCTCACAAACTACTTACTTCCAAACCTACGATATATCTAGAGGGCGAGGAGTAGAATTCCGCCAATTAGAGTTATTACTATCACGCTAACAATTCCAATTGATTTCCCAAAGTCTCCTGTAGGTACAATTGTAGGCCGTGGCGTATTAGTTGGTAAAGGTATATTTGTTGCAATTACGACCGGAGGAGTTGTCGGAACAATAACTACACCAGTCGGAGGTATTGCAGTTGGAGGAATTGCTGTCGGCGGAACCGGTGTGGCAGTTGCTGTTGGAATAGGAGTTGATGTGGGCGTTGGCGTCGGTGTTTTTGTCGGCGTCGGCGCACCGGTAGGAGTCGGTGTAGCAGTAGGATTGCCTGTGGGGGTAGGTGTAGGGGTAGGTCCTTTGGTTGGTGTAGGTGTCGGTGTAGATCCCGGAGGAGAGGTTGGAACAGGCGTATTAGTCGGGTTTTGTACTCCGGTAGGTGAAGGTGTGGGTGTATTAGCCAAACCCTGACAAATTGTGCTCGTTCCCCGTCCCAATAATCCTCCGCATTGTTTTGCATCATCCGCAAGTGCTCCCACTTCGCAAGTATATTTTTTTCCAGCTTCTGCAGGAAAAGCTGTAAAATGCGGGTCAGTTTGTAAGAAATAATTAGGACCGAAAGCTATGTTTCCGGAGTCATCTTTAACTGTAACAATATAGCTTTTTGCGCCGGTAACTTCCGTCCACTGACATTTTCCAAAACTTCCCGCGGGTGTTCCGCAGGCAGGTGCCGCACGTTGTCTTATTTCCTGTTGTTTTTGAACTTGAACAATTGTTACTACAAGTCCTGCAATAAGAAGCAATGCAAAAAAAGTGCTTAAAAGCCCTTTTTTTGAAAATAACGGTTGATTAAATAAATTCATATTTTATTGTGTACAAGTCGGACAGGTAACCGTAACTTGCGGCGCCGGCAAAGGTGTTGTGGGGCAGGTGGGTTGGGTCGTGCAGTTGATGTTATAAACGGTAGCAGGAAGAGTTGTATTCTGAAGTGTGCCAAGCTGAGTTACTCCGTCTCCCCCTGTGCATGTAGTTCCTGCAGGAGGCTGAGTGCTGATTGTTATGGAAGCCGCATCCGGGTTGCAAGTTCCGCCGCCACATCCAAGCTGATCAATTGTAAACGTCCATCCAGCTCCCCCCATTAAGGCTTTTGTTGTGGTGTCAATGTTTCTTACTACAGCAGGAGTTTGTCTCAAGAGACATTGGACATAAGGACAGTATTGAGGATCAACTTTTGCCGTTACCGTAATTACTGTGCCTACAGGCGGATTACCTTTTAAAGTAATAGGGATATCAGCTGAGTGCGCGCAATATGTTAAATTGTTGCCAGCATTATTCGGGCATCCAAAACCGGGATATGTCTCTTGAGCGCCATCAGGACAAGCAGCAAGATTTAGAGGCTTAAAAACAGCTGCATAAGAAGACTTTGTCTGCACAAATATACTCATCAAAAGAATAACTAATAACGATAATAATCCTAATAAGATTTTGTTTGTTTTCATATTAATTAACTCCTGCGCTTATTGTCTTATACCAATCTTCAAAAGTCGGATACGCTGTTTGGTTTTTGTCTATAATTTTAACAACCATAAAACCGCCAGCTCCTATATCTAGAACTCCTGAAACATCTCCCTTATTTAGTGTTATTATTTTTTTTATTATTGAACTTTTTGTCAAAGGTTCGGAAAGAACGATTTTTTCAGTAATTATTATTGAAGTGTTAATTCCTCCCTTTGCTTTAAGGTTGGCATATGCTTCTTTTAAAGTCATACCTTTTTTTGCCTCTTCTTCTATTTTCTCTAAGGCGTCAGTAATTTCCTTAACTCCTGATTTATCGCTTGTGTTTTTATACCCATAAGCTCTTTCTACTTCTACCCACGTAGATACTTTTGCTTCCACCTTCTTGTTTAGAATACTATAAAGTGTGCCTCTTCTAACTGTGGGATCTAAGGAACTGTTTGTTTCTTCGTTTATCTCTTTTTCATTTACTGCAATTCCTCTTTTTCTTGCTTCTTGCTGCAACAAATGTTCCCGGATTAACTCTTTCATAGCAATTTCTCGGGTTTGTGCAGCAAGCGTCGAGGTCTTGTAATCAGAACCCAAAAGCTCTCGGACTTTTTCGTCCAATTCGTTTTTTGTGATTCCTTCACCGTTTACTGCTTTTACAATATCTTCATTGGGAGCAGCGCTTTGCCTGTAGTCCTGTGTTTGATTTAGGAGAACTAGAGTAGTAGGGATTGCGAGAGCAACCAGAGCTACAAATACCCATCCAAATTTTAGATTTATTTTATGTTTTTCTGGATGAACTTCTTTTGCTTGGTGCAAAAGCTGTTTGCGCCTTTCCATTTCCATGAAGTGTTTGTATCTGGCTTCCGAAAGAGGGTCATTTGTCATATTGAAAAACCACAAAAATTAATTCGTCTTCACTCAATACTACTTAATTTGCCAATTCACGTCAATAAGCAAGTTCCTGTTTTGGTTAGTTTGAGTAAATTACTGAGTAGGAATAGTTGTGGTTTGAAGAGGGGGAACGTATGTGTTTAAAAGGGTAATGTTAAGAGGTGCTGTCTCTTTCAGGACGGACTCGTCTTCCCCAATTTTTGAAACCATTGTTTTATCGATAAATTTAATTTCGGTTTTTGGAAGATTGGCTGTGTAAGCTTTCTGGAAAGAAATATTTAAGACTTTCCCTTTTCCAACTACTTGTTTTTGGGCTGAAGAAATGGCGACTGCATAAGAAATTCTTCCGGTGACTTGATTGACTTCGTTAAATAATACAGTTGGGCTTGGGCCAAAAAGTGAGTCAGGCGGAGTTTGTATTGCAACATTGGTTATCTGTTTTGGATCAAATGACAATTCAACTTGTATTCCCGCGATTTCTTGATTTCCTGTATCAAAGGAAACGCTGACAGATGACGGGGAAGCGCTTGTAGCGGAAAGTGCTGCCGGGTCAAAATACAACGAAGTGGTTTTGGCAACTGCCTTTTTTTGAGGAACAGGATTAAACTTGGTCAACTCCTTTTTAATTAAAGTTTTTTCGCTCGTCACTGCCAGAAAAATCAAAAAGATTGATGTTACGGCTAGCGCTATTATTAAAAAAAGTGTTTTTCTTGGCATGTTTTAATTATTTTAAAAAAAACCTCCTCTGTCAA
>JAKAHW010000050.1 GCA_021825285.1 bacterium | reverse complement strand
GACCCCTTCTGTGGTAGTGGCACAGTACTTCAGGAAGGCCTATTTTTAGGGTTTAAAAATGTATTTGGTACAGATACGTCGGAGAAGGCAGTTGAAGACACTAAAACGAATCTTGAATGGGTTTCAAGAAAATTCAGATTACCAACGGATGGAGCCAGGGTTGAATTAAAAGACGTTAGAAATATTTCTAAAATTTGGGAAGAGATGATTGACGTAATTGTTACCGAACCATATTTAGGCCCGACTTTACACCAGAGAGCAGGAGTTGAGGAGATAAATAAAAATAAACAAACCCTGGAGCGTCTTTATATAGATGCTTTTTCGGAGTTTAAAAAAGTTTTGAAAAAGGGTGGAGCAGTAGTAATAATTTTTCCCGTATTTCAGGGAAAAAGGCAAATATTTATGGATGTTTTAGATAAAATTAAAGGCATGGGGTTTCAACAAGCGGATTTATCCCAAACCCCCAGGAAATCAATAATTGTAGGGAACAGATTTGATTTCGTCCTTCGAGAAGTACTAAAATTTAAAATTTAACCTCAAATAACCTCTTTTAAGGTAATTTTAAGAAATGTAGTATAATTTCCTTCTTATGAGAATACTCGTGGTTGAAGATGAGCATAAAATTGCTAATTCAATTAAAAAGGGCCTCGAACACGAAAATTACGCGGTAGATGTAGTTTATGATGGAAAGCAAGGGTATGATTACGCAGTTTCTGAAGAGTACGACTTGATAATCCTGGATCGCCTCTTACCCAAAATTGAAGGAGTAGAGCTTTGCAAGAAATTAAGGGAAAAGAGTGTCCATACCGCCATATTGCTCTTAACGGCAAAAGGCCAAATAGGAGATAAAGTTGAAGGTCTTGATGCAGGAGCAGATGACTACTTAGTAAAACCCTTCGCATTTACAGAGCTTTTTGCACGAGTACGAGCTTTAATTAGGCGACCAAAACAAACAACACCAACTCTTCTGCAAGTCGGAAATTTAACCCTTTATACATTAACTTTTGAAGTAAAACGGGGAGATCAAAGTATTGCTTTATCCAGTAAGGAATTTGCCCTCCTTGAGTATTTGATGCGCCATGAAAATCAAATTTTGACAAAAGAACAAATAATAAATCATGTTTGGAATTATGATGCAGATGTTTTACCAAACTCTGTAGAGGTTTATATAAAATACCTAAGGAACAAGATCGACAAACCTTACCAAAATGAGCCTTTAATTCATACAGTGCGTGGATTCGGATACAAGATTGGCATACATAAATGAAAGTTTTTCAAGCAACACGACTAAAATTAACAGCTTGGTATTTAGTTATCATCATGCTTGTAAGCGTGTTTTTTAGCGTTGCTTTTTACAACCTTTCGTCCCGTGAAATTCAAAGGGTGATAAGACGCGTAGAATTAAGACAAGCTCTTGAAAAAGAAACTGTTTTTTTTAGACCAACTCTGAATCCAAACCCCCCAAACCTAAACGAGTTGGAAGAATCAAATCAAAGGCTAATCGTAATGCTAGTTTTTATAAATTTAGGAATATTTGCTGCTGCAGGTATTGGTGGATATTTTTTGGCAGGAAGAACTTTAAAACCAATTCAAACAATGGTTGATGAGCAAAATCGGTTCATAACAGATGCTTCTCACGAATTAAGGACTCCTTTAACTGCTCTAAGAGCTGAGATGGAAGCATCCCTTCTAGACCGGGGCGAAGTGAAAAATGCAAGAAAAATTATTACAAGCAATCTTGAAGAAGTGGTAAAACTTCAAACTCTGTCCGATAGCCTTTTGGGGCTGGCCCAAGATTTTAATTTAAAGAAAACTTTTTTCACAAAGGTTTCTGTTCAAAAAATAGCTAATGATGCAATTAAAAAAGTTGGTCCAACGGCGCGTAGAAGACATATTTTTATAGAAAGCCGTATTTCAAATAAATTAATAAATTGTTGGGAAGCAAAATTAACGCAGCTTTTTGTAATACTTTTGGATAATGCGATTAAATATAGTCCGAAAGGTTCCAGAATTTATGTCTCCTCAAAGAAAGTTGACCATTTTATAAAAGTTGTAGTTAAAGATTCAGGAATTGGAATCGGAGAAAAAGATTTATCCCATGTTTTCGATAGATTTTATAGGGCAGATGCTTCAAGAACAAAAATTTCCGGATATGGATTAGGTTTGTCTATTGCTAAAAAAATCGTGGAAGACCATAAGGGAAAAATTTCTCTTGAAAGCAAATTAGGTAAAGGTTCCACTTTTACTGTTCAACTTCCTATCTAAATTTTAAGGTTCTTTTAAGCGGCCTTTTGTAAATTACATCGAAATGATGAAGTCATTAAACGGAGTTAAATTAAATACTGCCTCATTTTATAAATGGTTTTTAGTCTCTTCTTGGAAAGTAAAAGGGGTTTTAGTTGCGCTTTTGTTAGTGTTAGTATGGTTACTTTTCTTTCGCTCTCCTGCAGTTAAGCCTCAATACCAAACAGCAACCGTAGATAAAGGAACGCTCATATCGACAGTTACCGAGAGTGGAAATGTTCTGGGAAATCAAACTAACGTTACCTCTCCAACAAATGGGGTAATTGACGAAATATATGTGAAAAACGGAGACTCCGTTTCTGCCGACCAAGCTCTTTTTAAAGTCACCTCCACTGCCACTCCTGCGGAACAGGCGGCCGCTTACGCTTCATATCAAAATGCGCTAAGTTCCCTTACATCAACACAAGACAACCAACAGACCCTTGATTCCCAGATGTGGACCGCCCAAAAAGCATATCTTGATGCCCAAAACACCCAAAATTTCAAGAATAACAACATTACGAATCCTTCAACCAAACAAGATTATACCGATCTTGAAAAACAAAGCATTGACTCTTCGGTAACCCAAGCTCAAAAAGCATTTACTGCTGCTGAAACCAAATATAAAGACGGGAATGTTGCAGTGAGCGCTGCTTCAGCGCAGGTTAATTCCACTTGGCTTGCTTACCAGTCAACTCAGAGCACACAAGTTTTAGCACCAATTTCAGGGACTATAGCAAACTTCTCAAGCATAATCGGCTCTACCGCCTCAACAGCAACCGGAGGAACATCAAGCACAAACGGAAACTCTTCAAGTTCTTCGCAACCCATTCTCGTTATATCAAATTCAGGTCCCCTTCAAGTTAAAGCTTTGGCAAGTGAAATCGATATTCCTCAGATTGAGCTCGGACAAAAAACAACCATAATTCTAGATGCATATCCTGGTAAAACATTTGCGGGGAATGTTGTTAGTGTTGACCAGATAGGAACCAGTAACTCGGGGGTCGTAACCTATGGAGTTTATGTTAGCTTCGCTTCAACTCCACCGAGCCTTCGCTCCGGAATGACTGCCACAATGACAATTCAAACAAAGAGAAAAGACAATGTTCTCAAGGTTCCCACAGCAGCCATACAAAATTCAAATGGAGATACTTTTGTTCGCGTTCTTAAGAATGGAAACATTGAACAAGTTTCAGTAGAAACAGGGATGGCTTCGGATGCAGAAACCGAAATTGTTTCAGGACTTTCAGAGGGAGAAACTGTCGTAACGGCAATAACCACTCAAAGCAGAACAACAGGAAATCAAGGTTCCTCTCCATTTAGCGGATTGGGTGGAGGCAGAGGCTTCGGGGGAGGCGGCGGGGGTGCGATCCTGAGAGGAGGAAGGTAAATGAATTCCACAATTATTGATGCTTCACACATAACAAAAAAATACAAGAGTGGAACCCTTGAAACAACAGCCTTAGATAATATTTCTTTTAAAGTAAGAAAAGGTGAATTCATTGCGATCATGGGGCCTTCGGGAAGCGGAAAATCTACGCTTATGCATATTTTGGGAGCACTTGATGTCCCGACTAAGGGTGAATACATTTTGGATGGACAAAATGTTGGGCGACTGACCGACGATGAGCTTGCCAAAATAAGAAATACTAAAATCGGATTTATTTTTCAAGCCTTCAACCTTTTATCTAGAACTTCCGCTTTAAAAAACGTAATGTTACCAATGAGATACGCAGGTATAGGAATGAATGAGCGCACAAAAAAAGCAAAAAAATATTTAAAAATGGTAGGACTTGAAAACAGAGAAGATCACACCTCTAGTCAGCTTTCAGGAGGACAGCAACAAAGAGTGGCTATCGCGCGCGGACTTGCTATGAATCCAAGTATTCTTCTGGCAGACGAACCTACAGGAAATATTGCATCGGCACAAGCCGAAGAAATAATGGCAATATTTCAGGAAGTTAATGAAAAAGAGGGGCACACAATAGTTATGATTACCCATGAACCTGACATAGCAGTCCACGCTAAAAGAATAATAACCATTAAGGATGGAAAAATAGTTTCTGACAAAATAAACGAAAGACAAACTAAAGCAAAAGTAGGTAGAAAAAATGAATGAATTATTTGAAACATTTAGCGATAGCCTAGGAACACTAACCCTTAACAAGCTGAGAACAGGTCTTGCCATTCTTGGCATTGTCATTGGAATTGGAAGCGTAATTGCTCTTATTTCGCTTGGACAAGCAACTCAAAAATCAATCCAAAATCAAATAGAGTCCTTAGGAGCAAACTTGTTAACAATAATTCCCGGAAGCCAAAATTCAGGAGGTGTAAGAGGAGCCGCAGGCGGAGCAACAACGCTTACAAATGAGGATGCTACGGCAATAAAAACTTCGCCTCAAATTACCCACGTACAAAATGTTTCTCCTGAGTCTTCAAAAAGAATGCAGGTAGGCGCAGGCCGAAACAATTCAAATCTTCAAATTATTGGAGTTGTCCCTGCATATTCAATTGTTCACAAAATCTCAATTGACAAAGGCAGTTTTATCTCAGAGCAAGACAACAATGCAATGTCAAGAGTGATAGTCATCGGTCCTCAGGCCGCCGCCGATTTATTTGGGCAAGAAAATCCGGTTGGACAAACGGTAAGGGTAGGAAGTACCAGTTTAAGAGTGATCGGAGTTACTCAAAGCAAAGGTGGAACTGGTTTTCAAAATCAGGACAACATTGCCTATGTTCCCTTAAATACTGCGCAAAAACAGCTTTTTGGAATTACATATCTATCCTCAATTGGAATTGAAGCAAAAGACCAGAACTCAATGGTGGATGCTGAAAATGAAATAGGATATCTCCTTCTTGCGAGGCACAAACTCAGCGGTCCTGCGCAGGCAGATTTTTCTATTTTTTCCCAACAGGATATTCTAAATACAGCAAACCAAACAACAGGAATATTTACGGTTTTATTGTCTGGAATCGCTGCTATTTCTCTTTTAGTCGGAGGAATTGGAATCATGAATATTATGCTTGTAACCGTAACTGAAAGGACGAGAGAAATTGGACTAAGAAAAGCATTGGGAGCAAAAAAAAATACGATAATAACCCAATTTTTAATAGAATCAATAATTCTTACTTTTATGGGAGGCGTTATCGGAACAATACTGGGAATTATTATTTCGTTTATTTTTTCCTACTTTACCGGCTCTCTTTTTATGGTTGCCCCAAGTGCCGTAATTCTAGCCTTTGCTGTTTCAGCAGCTATAGGAATCGTATTCGGCTGGTACCCTGCAAGAAAAGCGGCAAATCTTCAACCAATTGAAGCTTTAAGATATGAATAATAAGGAAAGGAGGTGAAAATAATGAAAAATAATACTTTAACCCTCGTTATTGTTAGTGTTGTAATTGCAGCTATCGCTTTTTTTGGCGGAATGCAATATCAGAAATCGAAAGGCCAAAGTTTTGCTAATAATTCAGTTCAAAGCGGACAGAATAGAAACGGAGCGCCGGGAAGATTTGGAGGAAGGATGGGGAATGGTAGGCCAGTTGTAGGAGAAGTGGTTTCATCAGACTCCGGGAGCATAACTGTTAAGTTATTAGATGGAAGCAGCAAAATTTTAAATGTTTCCGATAGCACAACTTACAGCAAAACCGATAAATCATCAAAAGCAGATGTAAAAAACGGAGAAACAATTGCCGCTTTTGGAACGGCTAATTCTGACGGTAGCCTAACCGCTCAAAATATTCAGTTAAACCCGATGTTCAGGCTTGGAGGAAACAAATAAATGTTTTTCTCCCAAATAAATATCGGATTAGTATTCTCCTAAAGAAAACCTTAAGCTCTGCAGAAAGGAAGGTGGGCTTGAGTAAAGAATATGTAATAGTCAAAAACTATTCGGGGGTTGTTTATTTAAGATTTGCGCTTACGGTTTCGCAAAGCATTTCGTGGAAACCTAAAAATTGTTTTTCCGAAGTAAAGTTATTCTGAACAGTCTTAATACCTGCTTTTATAAAGCTCTCTCGGGTTTGCTTATCGTTAATTAATTTTTCTATCCTTTGGGCCAGGATACTTGCATCATCCGGCTGAACTAAGTAACCATTATAAGAATCGCTGATTATTTCTGGAATTCCACCCACTTTTGTGCCTATTACAGGAGTCCCGCTACTCATTGCCTCAATAAAAACCTGGCCAAAAGTTTCATTTTCAGAAGGCAAAACGAAAACATCCGAATCTTTATAAATATCAGGCATATCCTCAAGCTTGAAGGTCTTAACAATAGTTTGTTTTTCAACTCCGTGAAGTTTGATGTATCCAAGAAGCATTTCATACGCAATATTAAATTCATCGCTTAAATTTTCCGGAGGTTTTCCTATTGCAAGGAGAAGCCTAAAATTTGGATATCTTGATGAAAGTCTGGAAAAGGCTTGAATTAAATTAATCACTCCTTTTTCTTGAAGTATGTTCCTTTTCCCCCGAATTATTCTTGTAGCCGTCAGAATAATTACGCTGTCAGAAGGAATTTTTAGCTTGGCTCTTAAGTTATTTTTGCTTTTTAAATCCGGATTAAAATGTTTTGTGTTAACTCCTAAATAATGAGTTGAAAGATAGTTTATGTCCATCCCTTTCTGGAAACAGTCCCCTGCAACGCTTTTGCTTACACAACTTATCTTGTCCCATTTCAGTTGGTTGATTATTTCTGTTTGAAGGTCCGTAACCGCAAATGAATGAAGCTGCAAAACAAGAGGAATTTTTAAAGACATCGCTACCATATTAAGAAGCAGACTATAGACCGGGGGAAGGTCTGTATGGAAGTTTTCTGCACAAATTATGTCTATTTTATCCTTCTTTATTATTTCAGTAACTCTTTGGGAAAATATCGGCGCTTTTT
>JAKAHW010000049.1 GCA_021825285.1 bacterium | reverse complement strand
GTTAACAAGGAGGCAAAATTAAATAACTTTTTGTCCTTTGTAGTATCCGCAAGCTTTACAAACAGTATGAGGGGTTACGGGTGTTCCGCAGTTTTTGCATAAAGAAAAATTCGGGGTCTCAAGCTTTATTGCTGCCCTTCTTTTTCCTTGTCTTTGTCTTGAATGTCTTTTCTTTGGTTCGTGTGGCATTGTTTAGGGAATAGGGACTAGTGACTAGAGTAGTCTCGATTCCAATTTAAGTATTATATTAGATTTTGGTTCGAATGGCAAGCCTAGTCAGGAGAGATTTCCTTTTCGTGTTTTAGCTCCTCTACTTTTTGTTTGAGGCTTGGATATTTGTTTAGATTGGTGATTATATTGTCTGCTTCAAGTCTTGTTTTTTCAATTAAAGGAAAATTTGAAAAATTTGCCACTTTAAGTTCGGCAATTCCATGCTGCATGGTTCCAAACATATCTCCCGGTCCACGGAGCCTCAAATCAAGCTCTGCAAGCTCGGGTCCTGAGTGCATTTTTTCAAGATTCTTAAGTCTATTCCTTGCGTTTTCATTGTTTGAATCCGTAAATAAGAGGCAATACGAATCCTTGTCGCTTCTTCCCACACGCCCTCTCATTTGGTGAAGCTGCGCAAGTCCAAAACGTTCGGCTGCTTCGACCATCATGACGGTTGCATCAGGAATGTCGATTCCTACCTCAACGACAGGTGTCGAAACCAAAATGTCAAAATTTTTATCCTTAAAACCTTTCAGGACTTCGTCTTTTTCACTAGATTTTAGCTTTCCGTGTAAAAGTCCAAGTTTAAAATCCGAAAAAACCTCCTGCTTTAATCTTTCATACTCTACTTTTGCCGCTTTCACCGTATTTAAGCTTTCAGACTCTTCAATAAAAGGACAAACTATAAAAATTTGAGCGCCCTCTTCTTTAATCTGTTTTTTAAGCCATTTGTATGCGCCGTCTCTTTTTTCTTCAGGAACAAGCCACGTTTTAATAACTTTTCTCCCTTTTGGCATCTCGTCAAGAAACGAAACTTTGAGGTCACCGTAAAGCGTCAGCAGTACGGTTCTTGGAATCGGAGTCGCAGTCATGGTTAGAACATGCGGGTTGGTCCCCTTCTTTCGAAGTATAGCTCTTTGTTCGACTCCAAACCGTTGCTGTTCATCTATAACAATAAGACCTAAAGTCTCAAAATTAGTGCCTTTTTGAAGCAATGCGTGTGTTCCTACAAGGATATCTGTGTTTTCACCTTTTCCCTTCACCGAACTTGTTCTCAAGTCAACTTTTACTCCAAACGGTTCTAAAAGAGACGAAATGGTTTTAAAATGCTGAATTGCCAAGATTTCAGTTGGTGCCATGAGTGCTGATTGAAATCCGTTAAGATAAGCAAGATACATGGCAATTGCGGCAACAACCGTTTTTCCCGAACCTACATCTCCTTCAAGAAGCCTGTTCATCGGTATAGTTTTTCCCAAATCCGAAATTATTTCGTCAAGTGCCCGTCTTTGTGCTCCTGTTAGCTCAAAAGGTAGTCCCTCCCAAAAGCTTTCTATGCTTTTTTTGTAAGGCTCAAATTCAAATGGCAAAGTCGTCTTTTCTTCTTCCCAGGCTATTTTTCTTACCTTACTTCTTAGTTGAGCTGTCAGTAATTCGTCAAATGCCAGTCTTTCACGTGCCTCATCTGCCTGATTTAAGGTGTCCGGGAAGTGGATAGAACGGATTGCGGTATCCAAATCCATTAACTTTTCTTTATTTTTAATTTCTGAAGGTAAATAGTCATCAAGCTTTATCTCTTTTAAAACTCCTTTGATTCTGTTTCTCATCCATTTTGAGGAAAGTCCGTGAGTTTCAGGATAAACGGGAACCAAGCGTTTTGTATGGGTTGTTTCCTCATCCTCTGAAGCCAAAACCTCGTATTCTTTGACAATTATTCCTTTTTTCGAGCCGAATTGATCTACGCGTCCTGAAACGCTCAGCAAATTCCCCTTTTTAATGGTTTTTAAAATATAAATTTGATTGAAAAACGTGCAGTCAATGTCTCCCGTCCCGTCATTTATCGTTACTTTTTGAATTGAAATTCTTCCTCGGGTTGGAATATATTTTGTTGCGACAACTGTTCCCTGGACACTTAAAGTTTCCCCCGGTTGAGCAAGGTTAATGTCGGAGACAAGTGAATTGTCCTCGTATCTGAATGGAACATGAAATAATAAATCGCCAATTGTAAAAATTTGAAGTCTTTCAAGTTTCCTCGACTGTATTTTGAAGGCAAATCCCGCTTGCCTTATTGGGGTGTTTAAATCCATAAAAATTTTAACGGAGAATTAAAGGCAGAATCCCGCTTGCGATAAGCGCCAAAGATGAAACGACAATTATAATTTTCCAAATCCACTTTTTGCGTCGTATAAAATCCATATTATTTTTTAATTTTAACAAATTTTCTACCGGCTTTCACCTTGTGCTCTTTTTCATCTGAAGGGAAAGGTTCAAAAGGATTAGTTACCGTTCGATCGTCAATTGAAACAGCCCCCTGTTCTATAAGTCTTTTAGCTTCGGATTGACTCGATACTGTTCCAGATGCTGTCAAAGCATTAGCTATAGTAGCTCCGCTTGAAAGAGTGTTTGGCCAGACTCTAATAGACATCGGATCTTCTCCCTTTTGAAAAACATTCTCAAACTCAATTTTTGCTTTTTGTGCTTCATCTTGAGAGTTAAGTTCACGGACAATTTCATAAGCCAGACGCTTCTTAAGTTCAATCGGATTTGTGCCGGACTCAAGCTCTTGTTTTACTTTTTCAACCTCTTCCATAGGTATATCTGTTGCTAAAGTGAAATATTCAACAATTAGATCGTCTTTTATAGACATTATTTTTCCGTACATATTATTCGGATCGTCATTGAGCCAAATTGCATTTCCCCAGGATTTGCTCATTTTTCTCCCGTCTGTTCCGGTCAAAAATTCTGTGGTTATGACAAAGGACTCTTTATTTCTTAAATCCTTTTGTAAAGTTCGTCCTGCCTGCATATTAAAGGTTTGGTCGGTTCCTCCAATTTGAACATCAGTATCTAAGTGATAAGAGTCATACCCTTGCATTACCGGGTAAAGTCCTTCGTGAAGTCCGACTTTTTTGCCTTCCATGAGCCTTTTTCTTATGAGCTCGCGGCTGGCAAAATCACCAAATGAAAAAGATTGAGTAAGTTTTACAATTTCAGTAAAGGTTAACTTGGATAGCCATTCGCTGTTGAATCTTGCATCAATTTTTGAAAAATCCAGAACTTTTTGCGCCTGCTCTTTATAGGTTTGAAAGTTTTCTTTTATCTCTTCAGCGGTTAGCATAGGACGCTCCGTGTCTTTGTCTGATGTATCCCCGATTAAAGCGGTAAAATCCCCAATTAGAAAGGTAACATGATGCCCAAGATCTGCAAATTTTTGAAGCTTTCGGAGCGATACCGCGTGACCCAAATGTATTTTTGTTGCTGTCGGATCAATTCCAAGATATACATTCAGTTTTTTTTCAGTTCTTAAAACTTTTTCGAGTGCCTCTTTGTTCGGAATAACGTTTGCAACGCCTCTCGTTAAGATTTCAGAAATCTTGTTCATAAGGTCATTATACTTATAATCGCTTTTGTCTTCAATAGAATTTTTGCCTTTGGTGACTCATTTGTTATAATAATTGCATGCCTTATTACGGAAGGTCGAAGGAAAACTATTCCAGACGCCGAGCACTCAGAAATTCATCAAGTCTTCGAAAGATAATAATCTTGAATCGTTTAGTTCGCTTCGCATTTTTCGGGCTTATCGGATTGGTAGTTCTTTTTTTGATTTATTTCGTCTGGATAAGCCGCGATTTACCAACACCGGGAAAACTAGCAAATTCGGATATCAAAGATTCAACAAAAATACTGGATAAAAATGGTGTTGTTTTATATTCAATTTACAAAGATGTCAATAGGCTTTATATTCCCCTAAATGATGTACCAAAAATCTTAAAGCAGGCAACTGTTTCGACCGAGGACCAGGATTTCTATACTAATAATGGGTTTTCTGTCCGCGGGTATTTACGTGTTGTTAAAGACATTCTTCTTTACCGCCAGGTTACAGGAGGATCAGGAATAACGCAGCAGCTTGTCAAAAACGTATTGCTTTCACCGGAGAGAAGTTTGACCCGAAAAATCAAAGAATTAATCCTGTCAATTCAGGTTGACCAAAGATTTTCAAAAGACCAGATTCTTGAAATGTACTTAAATAATGTTCCGTATGGAGGCACGGCCGTAGGAGTTGAAGCGGCGAGCAATTTATATTTTGGAAAACATGTTAAGGAACTCGGTCTTGCTCAAAGCGCGTTTCTTGCCGGACTTCCTCAGTCACCCACATACTATTCTCCTTTTTCAGGAAAAGATAAGGCTTATGTAGCGCGAACCAAACAGGTTTTAAAAAGGCTCAATGAAGACCATATGATTTCAAAAAAACAGGCGGATGATGCTTTGAAAGAAGTCCAAAATTTCAAGTTTACTCAAAAGCAAGGAAACCTCAAGGCTCCTCATTTTGTTCAATTTATTCGTGAAGAACTTGTAAAAATGTTTGGGGAAACATACGTTGAGAACGGTAATTTAACTGTCCAGACGACTCTGGATTATGAAGCCCAAAAGCAAGCGGAGGATATTGTAAGTGATGAGATAGACAAGCTCAAAGGATATAACGTCGGAAACGGAGCGGCAATAATTCTGGATCCTAAGACCGGCGGCATTTTGTCAATGGTTGGAAGCCAAAACTATTTTGACATGGAGCACGAGGGGAATTTCAATGCTTCGGTAGCTTTGCGACAGCCGGGTTCCAGCCTTAAACCGGTAATGTACGCAACTGCTTTTGAGAAAGGATACACGCCGGCAAGTTTGCTTATGGATCTGCAGACAGAGTTTCAGACAGGAGATCCGACTCATCCTACATATACGCCTGTAAATTATGACGGCAAATACCGCGGACCCGTTCAAGTCAGGTTTGCTTTGGGCAGCTCTTTAAATATTCCTGCTGTTAAGATGCTTGCAAAGGTAGGGATAAAGTCTGTTATGCAAAAGGCATTTGATATGGGAATTGAGAATTGGAATCCTACACCTGACAACATGAAAAACGTAGGATTGTCGCTTGTTCTTGGAGGACGCGAAGCAAGTCTTCTGCAAATAACTTCCGCATATTCGGTTTTTGCCAACCAGGGAGTAAAACAAGAGCCATACGGTATTGTTGAGGTTAAAGACGGCAAAGGAAAGAGTCTTTATAAGCATAAAGATTCAAATGGGGTTAAGGCTTTATCAAAAGAAGTCGCATTTCTTATTTCTCATATACTTTTGGATGATAATGCCCGGGAACTGGCTTTTGGGCGTTATTCACTTTTAAATATTCCCGGAAAAACTATTGCCGTCAAAACCGGAACCACAGATAGCAAGCGCGACAACTGGGCAATTGGCTATACACCTTCTTACGTTGTGGGAGTCTGGGTAGGAAATAACGATAATGCTCCAATGAACCCGAGGATTGCTTCAGGTATAACAGGCGCAACGCCTATTTGGAACAAGATTATGCAAGCCGTTTTGAAAGGAAAAAGCAATGAAGCCTTTAATGTTCCGGACGGCGTAATTCCTATGGAAGTTGATTCTGTTTTAGGAGGATTGCCGGTAGACGGACAGCCAAAAAGTACCGAGTACTTTATGAAAGGGACGGAGCCAAGCACAATTTCACCAGTTTATAAGAATGTAAAAATTTCAAAACATCAAGACGGGAAGCTTGCAAATTCTGATGAAATTTCACGCGGAGATTACGATGTCAAACAATATATGGTTTTTGAGGAATCGGATCCTGTGAGTACGGACGGGAAGAATAGGTGGCAGGATGCGATAAATGCCTGGATTGATAAGGAGCACAAGGATGATCCTAAATATCATCCACCAAAAGACACATCGGATTATAAATATGGAGAACCCGAGAGAAGAGACGAACCGACACCAACTCCGACGGTCGGTACCCCTACGCCCACAAATATTCTGTCCCCGATTCCCACGCTTTAATTAAAGATAAACTTTAAGTTGCTTATCAACTTCAGGTCTTTCTTCCTCAGGGCAAGTAAAAAAAATAGCTAGATAAGTGTTTATTCTTTGGTTATAGCTCGGACTTCCCTCATCAACATTACCATAAAGAGATAAGAGAAACAAAGCTTCTTCTCCAAAAGCTCTCTCGACGTCTTTTAGATGAACTATGTGTCCTGTAAATAAACCTCTTTTAATTCTTCTCCAAACCTCTTCTGGGGGTTCTCCTCGATATTTGCTTACTGTATTTACAATTCCTTCTACGACATTTTGTTCTTCCTTATAAGGTTCATTCACCAAATTTTTTACATCGTAAGCTTCTCTTAATTGCGGAAATCGATCTTGATTTTGAGTTATTAGTTCTGCTACAACTTTTTGGACAACTCCTTCATTAAAACCCGAGAAGTCTCTATGGGGAAGGGCATATCCTGATCTAAAACCCACAATATTTCTCCAATCAGCTCCGACGGACTCGAATGAAGCATAATGAACAACTTCATGAAAAAGAGTTACAAGATCTTCCTCGGGTTTTGGTCCTCTTAATATAATAATTTTATGAAGCCCGGGTATGTTCACCCCCAGCACATCTTCTGGTAAAGAAATAATTTTCCTTATCTTTGCAAATTCCCCCTCTTTTAATAAATGAAGGTCATGATTTTCAGGTAAAGGGACATTTCCGTTTAAACCTAAAGAAGCCAGTTCTTGCTTAACCAATAGCGTAGAAATGGCTAAGTTTTGGTTTTCTTCAGGCATGTTAAGGTTATTGTCTAGTACGGGCGCCAAAGCAACTCTCCTCGCCTCTACCAAGCCTCTTACTGCCAGTCGGTTGGATTCTTCCACGTTTTGGTTTCGATAAAATATTTCTTTTGGCATGAAGGGGATTATAGTTTATGCCTGGAAAGTTAGCAAGGATTTATGCTAGTTCTGTGTGGAGGTGTTGTTTAAGGGCAGAGATTATTTTTTCTCTTGCCGTTGAAATTTCTTCATTCGTTAAATTTTTTTCGGGATCTTGATATGTAATTCTGAATGTTTTTTTGTCCTTGTAAACATCCAAAAGTGTGACGTCGATAACGAGTTCGCTTGCACTTTTTATAGTTTCAATGACTCTTTCA
>JAKAHW010000048.1 GCA_021825285.1 bacterium | reverse complement strand
TATAGCCCTTCAGGTCGCAAACGAAATACTCCCCAGGTATAAAGGGAAGACTGGGCTAACAGAAAGACTGAGAGAGTGGATTTCAAGAAATGGAGGAACAACAAATTACGCTTCTGATGCAACTCTTGCGGGCATGATGGTTGTTTTAAAAACGTTCCATCTTATGATGGGTCCTGAATTTTTAGATAAATTGGGAGAAATACCACCAAAAAAACTAATAGAAGCTTTTAACGAAACAGTATCTCCCATAGACACATCTACTCAAATAGGGAAAATATCTAATGAACTTACGATACCGGAGCATCAACTTCATTTAAAACAAATAGTTGATGAATTAATTTTTGTTTCTCCTTATGAATCAAATATAGAGTTAGGCGCCTACAAAATGTATAATTTCCTAGAATCAAATTGGATGCACATGTATCCTGAAAAACCTCATTTAATTTGATAGAATATTGTTTGTGTCAAACGATAAAGTTTTTAAACAATCACTAAGTCTTCATAAAAAACTTAAAGGGAAAATTGAGATTAAAACAAAATTTGAAGTGAAAGATAAAAATGATCTTTCACTTGTTTATACTCCTGGTGTTGCTGAGGTCAGCTCGCAGATCGCCAAAAACCCCGAAAAAGCATACGACCTGACAATTAAAAATAATACGGTTGCGATTGTTTCTGATGGTTCGGCCGTCCTTGGACTTGGGAATATTGGTCCATATGCTGCAATTCCCGTAATGGAGGGGAAGGCGCTATTGTTCAAAGAATACGCAGGAATAAATGCTTTTCCTATCACGGTTGAAACTCAAAACACTTTTGAAATCATAAATTTGGTCAAAAATATCGCGCCTGTTTTTGCCGGAATAAATTTAGAGGATATTTCCGCGCCGCGCTGCTTTGAAATAGAAGAGGCTTTGCAAAACATTGGGATACCCGTATTTCATGACGATCAGCATGGAACAGCAATAGTTTTGCTCGCAGCTTTAATAAATGCGGCAAAACTTGCAGGAAAGAAACTTACAGATTTGAAGGTTGTTATTAATGGCGCAGGTGCAGCCGGAACTGCAATTGCAAACCTTTTGATGTGTGTTGGACATGACCCAAGAGTTTGTGAGCCGGTGAAAGATATTATAGTTTGCGATTCAGTCGGAATAATTTCCCAAAATAGGCTCGATATACAAAATAATCCCGGAAAAATGAGGCTTTCAAACATTACTAATAAAAAAAATATAGACGGGACTCTAAAAGATGCTTTAGAAGAAGCAGACGTTTTTATCGGAGTCAGCACGGGAAAGGTTTTAAAACCTCAAATGATTAAACTTATGGCCGAAAAGCCAATAGTTTTTGCTATGGCCAATCCAATTCCGGAGATTATGCCGGATGTTGCGAAAAAGGCAGGGGCTTTTGTTGTAGGGACAGGAAGAAGTGATTTTCCAAATCAAGTGAACAATGTACTGGCCTTTCCGGGAGTATTTTTGGGAGCAATTGAGGCTCGGGCAAAAACGATAACAAATGGTATGAAAATTGGCGCGGCATTTGCGTTGGCAGGAAGTGTGAAGAATCTAACAGTAGACAATATCCTTCCATCACCTCTTGATAAAACGGTTCCAAAGATAATTGCCAAAAAAGTCAAGGAAATTTATGCTGAGGAATTAAAGGATCTTAACCTCTAATTTTGTAAAAACACCTCATTTCTAGTATAATTAAGGCTAGTTGTTTGCTAAATATGCTCTTGTAGCTCAACGGATAGAGCAACTCTCTTCTAAAGAGTAGGTTGTGGGTTCGATTCCCGCCAAGAGCGCATGTTTCCAATTTCAGACTCCGTAAGAACAGGAAAGATTCCTTTTGCCTCACTACTTCTGATAGCAATAAACCTTTTTGTTTTCACCAAGGAACTTTCTATGCCAAATATGGACGGTTTTTTGCTTCAGTATTCTTTAATCCCCAAAGACATAAACTTTTTATCCCTTACTACTCTTACGCCTTTTTTCACCTCGATATTTTTGCATGGAGGTTTTCTCCACATAATTTCAAATATGTGGTTTTTGTGGATCTTTGGGGACAGTGTTGAAGCAAATTTAGGGAAGATAAAGTTTGTAATTCTGTTTTTGTTAGCTGGAATTGCAGGAAACGTGGGGCAATTTTTAATAAGTCCTGCGTCTTCGATTCCAATACTTGGTGCAAGCGGAGCTGTCTCGGGAGTTATAGGAGCCTATTTTGTATTGTATCCAAAAGCAAAAATCAAGACTCTTCTTTTTCTCTTCTTCTTTTTTACGATTGCTGAAATTCCCGCACTTATTTACATTTTTTATTGGTTTGTATTACAGCTTTTTTCAGGAGTTGTCTCACTTCCATCAACTTTCCAAACAGGCGGAATTGCTTTTTGGGCCCACATAATGGGCTTTGCAGCAGGTATTCTTTTTGCAAGACGCTTCAGAAAAACTGAAACTCCTTACATTGAAGGAGAGCTCATTGAATAATTGTGGCTCTCTACCTCATTAAAAAAGCCCTTTTACCCTTGACATAAAGTTCCACATCCTGATACCATATATAATATGAAAGAGTGTTTTAGATGTAAGAGGTTGTTTAATGCTTCAAGCAGGCATAAAAGTTGCCCTAGATGCCGAAAAAATTTGGATAAAATACCTTGTCCTAGTTGCGGGGTTATGAAACAAAGAAAATCGGTATTATGCAGAGCATGCTTTGTTAAAAGCAAACAATATCCGTTTTCTAAAAAGAAACACTTAAGCAAGGATGGATACCTCTATGTTTATCATAGAGATCACCCTTATTCTGATAAAAGTGGACGAGTATATGAACATCGTATTATAATGGAACAGGAGCTAGGTAGATATTTGCATCCATTTGAAAATGTTCATCACAAAAATGGTATAAGAAGCGATAATAGACCAGACAATCTAGAGCTTTGGATTAAGGTGCAGCCTACTGGCGGAAGAGTGAAAGATATTGTAAAATGGGCAAAAGAAATTTTGAGTCTTTACGGTGATGTTAGCTCAATTGGTTAGAGCATCAGATTGTGGATCTGAAGGTTGCCGGTTCAAGTCCGGTACATCACCCATTTTTTTTAGTTAGATAATTTCCATAAATACTACACAAAAATATGAAAAAAGTGTCTTTTGTTTCAGAAAATTTAACTCTAGACGCCGTAATTTTTCTTCCAAAAAAAGTTAAAGACAAGAACGCAGCAATTTTATTTGTTCATGGCTGGACCAGTAGAAAAGACAGAAGCTACCAATACGCAAAAGCATTGTCGGAAATGGGATATATTTGTTTATTGTTTGACATGCGAGGTCATGGAGAAAGTAATGGTGATATTAATTCGTTTACTATCAAAGAGTTTTTGGATGATGTCCTAGCAAGTTATGATTACTTATTAACCGTTAAAGGCGTTGATAAAGATAATATAAGCGCGGTAGGGTCAAGTTTTGGGGGGTATCTTGTTGCATTACTTACGAAAAAAAGAAACGTAAAGAACTTAGTCCTTCGTGTTCCGGCAGATTATCCAAACGAAGACTTTAATAACATAAAGGCAACATCAAGCCATGAAGATCACCTAATAGCGGCATGGAGAAAAAAGACAAAAAAGTCTTCTGAAACCTACGCTTTGGATGCTCTGAATAATTTTAGAGGTAACGTTTTAATTATAGAATCGGAATTGGACGATGTTATCCCACACGAAACAATTGAGAACTATAAAAATGACATGGTGGATAAACAAAACCTAACACATATAATTATGAAAGGCGCCCAGCACAGCATAAAAGAAGGAAAATTTAGGGATGAAGTTGAAAAGATATTAAAGGATTGGTTTAGGTCCCGGTTGTATCTATGAAAAAAAAGACTTTAAAGCACACCAAGCGCCACAAAAGCTACGGGAATGTTCTCTTAATTTTGGCCGGTTTAAGCATCTTATTGAGTCTATTTTATGCTAATTTTTCAGTTAGTGTTAAAAAGAAAGAGGTTAAAAAAGCATACGGAAGTACAATAAATTACAGCAAGGCTTCTTTTAAGGATTTATTTGGCCACTCCTTGGATCTTGCTCCCACGGCTTCTCCTACTGCCAAAATTACACCTACTCCAACCGAGCAACCGCCTTCAGGATTTTGTCTTAATGTCCCTGTTCTTATGTATCATCACGTGGAGCCCTATGAATTAGCCAAAAAAGAAGGGCATGCACAGCTAACTGTTGATGCGGGAACTTTTGATAACCAAATGAAATATTTGGCCGAAAAAGGCTACAATACCATTTCGGCCGAAGAACTGGTCCGTGCCCTAATTGCACATACCCCACTTCCTCCAAAAACAATTGTTGTTACTCTTGATGATGGCTATTCCGATAATTATAGTTATGCATTCGCTTCTGCAAAAAAATACAATATAAAGATAAACTTGATGATTCCAACAGGTTTGCTCGGGAATTCCGGGTATATGACATGGGACAACTTAAAAGAAATGGTGAATTCGGGTTTAGTGTATGCTTATGATCACACATGGTCCCACTATTCTATAGCCAAGGGTCCTTATGAAAAGGTTGAGCAAGAGATAGTTTTGGCTAAACAGCAGCTTGAACAGCAGCTGGGTAAACCAGTAGTTATTTTTACATACCCTTATGGTCCTTCAAGCCAAATGGCGATAGAAATTTTGAAGAAAAACGGATTCCTGGGAGCATTTACGACCAACCCCTCTCATATCCAGTGCGATTCCTATATTTATACTTTGAAAAGAACCAGAATTGGGAATGCTTCACTCTCCTCATACGGCATCTAGGTGTATAATTTGGTAAATGATATTTGAAGAAAAACCAGAAGTTTTCGAGCCTTGGTATCACACTGTTTCGGTTTTCCTTTCCAATTCCAAGGGAGAATTTTTGTTTCTCCGCCGCGGACAAGATAAGCACGAAGGAGGAAAATTTTGCACACCGGGAGGAAAGAAGGAAGAAAACGAAACGAATGTCGAAACTGTAATTCGTGAGATAAAAGAAGAAACAGGAATCGACTTAAATAAAAAAGATTTAAAATACTTCAAGAAACTATATGTTAAATATCCGGATCATGATTTTCTATTTGAAATGTTTGAAGCAAAACTGGATTATGATCCCCAGGTAAGATTAAAGCTAGATGAGCACTCAGAATTCGTTTGGGCGACCCTCGATGAAGCCATGAATCTTCCCTTAGTTTTAGACGGTACCTCCTGCATTCGTCTCTTTAAATTGAGATAGTTTGTCTCATTTTTTCGTATTTTGTTCGATTGTTTTTCGAATATTTTTCTCGTAAGATTAATGCTCTATGATATTTCTGCCCGTTCGTCGCTTTGCTCCTCAGGGTAAACCCAAAACCCCAAACCTTTTTCGAAGAATTCTTAAGATGTATGCATTCTGGTTTCTCGTTTAACTTAATGGATAAAACAATTTTGCACATCGACTTTGACTCATTCTTTGCTTCTTGCGAACAACATTTCAATCCAAATTTACGAAATAAACCAATCGGGGTAACTGCAGAGAACGGAAGGACTTGTATAATTGCTGCTTCACGTGAAGCCAAAAAGTTTGGTATAAAAACGGGTACAAGAAGCTGGGAAGCCCAAAGATTATGCCCTGACATTATATTGGTTAAGGCAGATTTTGAAAGATATCTTGAAATAACTAAAAAATTTATCGAAATCGCCTCAAATTTTTCTCCTCTTGTTGAAGTATTTTCACTTGATGAAGTATTTATCGATGCTACGCCGATAATGCACCTCCACCCTTCCCTCTTAAGTCTTGTCGCGTCTTTTAAAAAAAAAGTAGCCGATGAAATTAGCTCTACAATTACTGTTTCTGTAGGCGCTTCATATAATAAGCTTCTTGCAAAACTTGGATCCGGGCTTAACAAACCCGATGGGTTCTTTCTTATTGATAGGCAAAACGTAGATGAAGTGTTTGGGAATGTGAAATTGACGGATATGTGCGGAATTGGAGAAAGATTTAAACGCAGGTTAAATATGCTGGGGGTTTTTAACTTAATACAACTAAGGGAATATCCCCTCCACCTTTTAAGAAAGGAGTTTGGAAATATTGCTTCCCTGAATTTGAAAAGAATTTCTTTGGCGCAGGATGATTCACCTGTTATTTCCTACATGGAAGATGTTGTCACAAAATCTGTGGGACGCAATTACTGTCTTCCTCAGAATGAGCATGACCAAGACAAAATTCTTAAAATTCTGTTTGAGCTATCTGATGAAATAGCAATTAAACTTAGAAGAATTAATAAAAAAGGCAGAACCGTAGGCTTATATTTGGCGGGAGAAGCAAATATGGGTGGAAGACAAACTTTTCAAACCTATACTAATTTAGGAGAGGATATTTATAAAAATTGCCTTTCTTTATATAAAAAATGGAAATGGGATCACATGGTAAGGCAAATGGGGGTTTGGGTCTCAAACCTAATTGATGAGAACGCAGCCACGCTAAGTTTATTTGAAAATCCCAAAAAAGAAGATGTAGTCAAGACAATTGATGCTATAAATGAGAGATTTGGGCATCATACAATAAGGCGAGGATATCTTGTAAATGCTCCACGGCTTCATACCAAACCAAATGGCTATTTTGCCGATAAATACCAGCGGTCAACGTTAAAAAATATTTAAAAAAGCACTTGACAAGCAATCGATGGGTAATGTTATAGTATTATCGAGTGGGCAACGTTTACGCCGAAATATACGAAAGACTTCAAAAGCAAAGGAGTATTCCGGAAGCCCCCTCTTCCCCCAATGAGTTGCTCATACTTCTAGCAGGTATATATAAAGGAGATGAAGCTAAACGCGATATAAGAGGTGGAAGATCTGCAACTGCGACGGAAATAGAGAGAGCGTTCCATAGAGGAGGAAAAGAAAGGTTTTAAGAACGGTCAGGAGCAACTGCTTTATGAAATACAATTCTTGATCCTGCAGGATCCCAACTCCAACCTTCAGCCATTTTTTTTGCCATTTCAGCTTTTCTCTCCGCAGCATCTCTTGGCACAAAAACTTCAACTTCCCATCGGCTTACATCATAAGTAAGGTAGGTGTGATATATGGTTGAACCACTAACAAGACTCCTACCCATGTTCCAGGTTCCATAGCCTTGAGCGAGCGCTGTTTCTCTAAATCGAGTTTCTTGACTTGAGGAATGAACCAATGTTATTCCATCGAAACCTGGCAGTTTATAGCTTTTTACAGATGCGTTAAGTAAAAAATCGGCAATACCCGCTTCTTGTCTTTCAGGGTGAGTCATCCGTGAATTATAGCTTATAGTTAGAGGGTAATCAAGAATTTAATTAAGGGGAAGAGAGAAAAAGAAAGTAGAACCTTCAATGCGTATTACTTATTAAGCTCTGAAAGTGTTTTTTTAATGGTACACATTGTAGATACTTCCG
>JAKAHW010000047.1 GCA_021825285.1 bacterium | reverse complement strand
TAAACGCTAATTGTTAAACGCTAAACTATCCGAGGATGGGGTATTGTTTTACCAATGAGGATTTTTTCCAAGCTTTACCGAACCCAAGAACATCGCCGGCATTTGCTTTATAAAGAAGCAAAAAAACCAAAGCATAAATTATATGATCATCAACAATAGGATTCGTTTTTGGAGGAAATACGGCAAGCCACATAAGAAGCATTAGAACTACTCCTGAAATTGTTGCAATTCGCAAGGCAATTCCAAGAACTAAAGCCAAACCTATTCCTAACAAACCGAGCATGAAAAGCCAATCAACAACAGGATTTCCGGCAAGCATCTGAAATTGGGAGGCAAATGTTCCCGCTGCTCCCTTAAGGAACCCGAACGTAGGGGAGCTTCCGGCGAGCCAGGATTTTGCAGGCAAAGTAGAATAGCCTAACCCTAAAAGCTTATCAAAAAAAGCCCATAAAAATATCGAGCCAAGAACTATTCTTAAAACTCCTAAAACTCCCGACAATTGCTTCATATTAATAACGTACAGGTTTAAAATCTTTTTGTCAAGAGATAAATTAGGATTTAAACTTTGCGACTGAAGAAAAGCTACAGACACAAGGAGATTTATGACAAATATGGCAATTATTTTTATAGGTTTTTTCAAGTTCATTTGAAATATTTATTCCCGAAGAATTAGCAACTCCAAATATACAAGAAATATAATCTGCCATTTCATTTTCTATTTCAATAAACTGTGATTCTTTGTGTTCTCCCAAAAAAATGTGAATTGCCTCGCTTAATTCTCCCATTTCCTCTGCTAAATGAACCCCTACTTCATCAAGAGTTCTGTTCTCGTAAGGATAAATCTCTGAAAACATTTTTTGAAAATCTAAAAAGGTTTTGGGTTTGTTTTTAGCATCAACCTTTAAAATACCTCTTTCTTTTCGTTTTACCTTAGAACATTTACAAGGCACTTTTCTACAATAAGAACACAAATACGGGAATCGTCTCCAAATAACTGCATCTAAATTTACATGCATCCTGTTAGCTACGGCAACAAACCAAGACAAAGCAATTAAAATATTTATTTTTAATTTTTTTGGATCCCTCTTTCTTATTCCTTTGAGAGCCCGCATAGTAAACCTCTCCTGATTTGAAACTAAGTCGCTTAATGAAAAAAGCCTATCATCAGGAAAGCCATATACGTCTAAAATAAAATTTTGAAGATTGGCAAAAGAAAAGTTTTTTGAAAGACTTGCCATTAAAGTAATTCTATTTTACTCGCCTCGATAAAGTCGTTTGTTGAAAGCCCTCCTATTGCATGAGTTGTAAGTTCAATCATAACTTTGTTGTACGAAATATTAATATCCGGATGATGGCCTTCATTTTCTGCAATTTCGGCAACTTTATTTGCAAAATTCATTGCCTCTTTAAAATCTTTGAACTCGAATTTCTTTCGTATTTTTTTATCTTCAACAACTTCCCAGGGAGTCTTTAGCATAAGCCTGTATGTCTCTATCCCCTGTTTGTCCATTGGTTTTGTCCCACCCTCACACGGCACACATTTCTGTTTCGTCAAGTCCATATTGGAAGTATACTCTGGCTATTCTCTTTGTTCAAGCAATGTAGTTTTTGTTTTTCTTTACTGCTTCCAAAGTTAATTTACACATTTCAAACATTGGCTTAGGTAATTTGTCTAAATCGAACCATTCCCACTTATCACATTTTTCAGGTTCCATTGCTCTTACTTTTCCTGATTTGTATTCTGCAGTTAAACCTATATGAACATAGTGTTTGGGAGCATATTTTTTGACATTGGCCAGAAACTGAAACTTTACGTTTTTTATTTCGATTCCGGCTTCTTCTTTAGCTTCACGCTTTGCACACTCTTCAAAAGTCTCCATGTACTCTAAATGCCCTCCGGGAAATTGCCATTCACCTGCTCCGTGAGCATTTTTCCTTTTCCCAAGCAATACCTTCCCGTTCTTTAGAACCATCACCCCAACCCCAACCCTAGGTTTATCTTCTTTCATATTTGGTCGGGGTGCCGTGAATCGAACACGGACTACCGCACCCCCAGCGCGGCGTACTACCACTATACTACACCCCGTAAAATGCCTAAACCTAACTCAACGTTTGAGAAAATTTCTCAAAATGATATATTGTATTTTATCACAAAGTTGCTAAAATCAGAGTAATTCTATGGTAAAGGCAGCATCAAAAATAAGCACCACAAACGGAGAAAGCAAATCTTCTGCCGCTGAAAAACTCACCGCAATTAACATGGCAATGGAACAAATCCAAAGGCAATATGGAAAAGGTTCTATTATGAAGTTTGGGGATGCAGCTGAAAGAATGGCAGTTGAAGTTATCCCGACAGGAGCACTTCCTCTTGACCTAGCACTTGGCGTAGGCGGACTCCCCAAAGGACGTATCGTTGAAATTTTTGGACCTGAATCATCCTGTAAAACAACGCTTAGCTTATCCGTTATTTCAGAGGCTCAAAAAAGGGGCGGTACGGCTGCATTCATTGACGCTGAGCACGCATTGGATCCTCTTTGGGCACAAACGATTGGAGTAAAACTTGATGAGCTATTAATAAGCCAACCCGACACAGGAGAACAAGCCCTTGAAATTACAGAACAATTGATAAGAAGCGGAGGCATAGATGTCATAGTAATTGATTCCGTAGCAGCCTTAGTACCAAGGGCCGAAATTGAAGGAGATATGGGTGATAGCGTCATGGGAATGCAAGCAAGGCTCATGTCGCAAGCTTTAAGAAAATTAACGGCTGCAATCTCAAAAAGTAAAACTATTGTTATTTTCACCAATCAACTTCGACAAAAAATTGGAGTTATGTTTGGGAATCCGGAAACAACTCCGGGAGGACTCGCTCTTAAATTTTATGCTTCCATTAGACTCGATACCAGAAAAATAGAAACTCTAAAAGACGGAGACAGGGTAATTGGTAATCGGGTACGTGTAAAAATAGTAAAAAATAAAGTAGCTCCACCTTTTAGAGTCGCAGAATTTGACGTAATGGGAGGAACAGGAATTTCACGCGAAGGCGGAATTCTTGATGTAGGAATAGAAATGGGGATTATTCAAAAATCTGGAGCATTTATGCGTTATGGCGAACTTATGCTTGGACAAGGTCGCGAATCAGCAAAAGCCTTTTTAGTTGAAAAGCCGGAAATTGCAAAAAAGATAAGCGAAGAAGTAATGAAAAAAGCAAAAGAAGGAAAACCCATGATTGAAGTTGGTGTTGAAGAGCATGAAGAAACCTCCGAGCAAACCTCATAGCGACCAGACTTTAAACCTAGCATTGAATTATGCTCTCAGATTTTTAACAATCCGCATCAGAAGCATTAAGGAGATAAAAGATTACCTTATTAAAAAGGGCTTTACCGATAAAACAATTGATGAAGCAATAAACCGATTGTTGGAATTAAAGTTTTTGAATGATGAAGAATTTGGCACCCAATGGATTGAATCTCGCCAAAAACATAAGGGAAAAAGTAAGTTTGTATTAAAAACTGAATTAAAACTTAAAGGTTTATCCGATGAATTGATTCAAAAATTACTGGAACAAACTCAAAGTGATCTTGAAACCGCAAAAGTTTTTTTCGAAAGAAAAAAAGGGAAATTAACTCATCTTTCAAAAGAGGAATTTGAAAAAAAAATAACGGGAATACTGCAGCGAAAAGGTTTTAGCTGGAATATTATCAGCAAACTTCTTAAAGAAGATTAACGCTTTGGTGAGGATTTCTTTCTGCGTGCTTTTCCGGCGTTTCCAACTTTTCTCCTCTCACGAGTCCTTGGGTCTCGTGTTAAATATGAATTATCTTTAAGAATTTGATGATATGCTTCTTTATCAAGCTTATCAAGGACTCTTGCTATTCCATGGACTAAAGCTTCAATTTGTCCTGAAATTCCTCCACCCTCAACTTTTGCACTGAAAACAAATTTGTCGGATGTATCGGTATCTCTTAAAATTTTGTTGTATTTTGGAGCTAATGCAAAAAATCTAAAATACTCTTGTATTGGCTTACCATTAACAACAACGTCTCCTTTTTTATATTCAACTCCATTAATTTGAACTTTTCCATTTCCGGGGTTATAAAGCCTTACGCGCGCTACAGCTTCCCTTCTTCGTCCAACTGCGAAGATATAATTTTTTGTATTTTTATTTTCAGCGCTTGTTCTTGCCATAATTATTTTTGAATAAACTTCTCACCAAATTTATGCTCGCCTTCTGGAAAGACAAACAATCTTTTTAGCATTCTATCACGCAACTTATTCTTAGGCAACATTCCCGAAACTGCGTGAATTATTATTTCCTCAGGCTTGCTCTTTCTTAACTCTTCCAGAGTTTTTGTTCTCAAACCCCCGGGATATCCTGAATATCTTGTGTAAGTTTTTTCTTTTTCTTTTTTTCCTGTAACTATAATTTCTTTTGCATTTACAACTACAACATTATCTCCGCAATCCATATTTTTTGCAAAATAAGGTTTACTTTTACCCATTAAAAGTTGTGCGATTTCGGTTGCAGATCTACCTAAAATCTTTCCCTTAACATCAACCAGAAACCACTCCCTTGTTATGTCTTTTGTTTTTGTAGGTTTTGTAACTTTCATAAAATTTTTTGCTTACTTATCTTCTTTTTTCTTTTTTTCTACTTTTTTTTCGGTTTTCTTTTTAGGTTCTTTAACAGTTTTTTCCTTTTTCACTCTTTTATTTGGATTTGCTGTAGTTGCAAGAAGTGCTCCCTTTTCAACCCATTCAAGCAATACCATTTGTGAATTATCTTTCAATCTTTTTTCAAGCCTTAAAATTCTTGTGTAACCGCCCGGCCTTTCCTTAAATCTTGGAGCAATATCAACAATTAATTTGTTTACTATGCTTTCATTGGGAAGATGACTCAATAAAACATTTCTACCCATTTCTCCGTCATTTTTTGCTTTCGTCACCAATTTCTCTATTTCGCTTTTTACTGATTTTGCTTTTGCTTCTGTGGTTTTTATTCTTTCATTTAAAATCAAAGAATTCATAAGGCTTCTGAAAAGCCCCTTTCTCTGATTTGTAGTTCTTTTTAAATGTCTTCCAAAATTTCTTTTACGCATTTTATCTAAACTCCTCTAATTCAAAAAAAGCGTCCTAATGACGCATTTTTTTATGATTGTAAAGCTTGAGACAATTAGAAGTCGATCGCAATTCCTTTTGCCTTAAGACTGTCATCAATTATTGAAAGAGATTTTGCGCCGAGGTTTCTGTATGTCATTAGCTCTTTTCTTGGTGTTTTAACCATGTCAGCAAGAGTTTCAATTCCCGCATTTCTAAGACTATTATAAATTCTTGTAGGAAGATCCAGCTCATCTATAGTCATTTTTAGAGCATCGTCTGAGAGAGAAGATGTGTTTACTGTTTGCTCTGATGCTTCTTGGCTATTTGGCTCATAAACTTGTTTGAAATAGGAAACCAAAATTTTTCCTGATTGATCTAAAGCATCTCTTGCTTCAATAGTTCCATCCGTCCACAACTCTAAAATTAATTTATCAAAGTTTGTTTGTCGTCCGACACGAGTCTGTTCAATTTTATAATTTACTTTTACGATTGGGGAAAATATTGCATCTATTGGAATTACTCCAACTGTTGAAATTTTTCTTTCTTCTGCGAGAGAGTATCCCAGACCTCTTTCAACAGTCATTTCCATTTTAAGTTTGGATTTTTTGTCAGAAAGACTTCCCAAATAGTGTTTTGGATCAACTATCTCAGCGCCGTCAGAAACCTCTATGTCTGCTGCGGTTATTTCCCCAGGTCCTGTAGCATTTAATGTTAATTTTGCTTCTGTTTTTGATTCGGCAAGCTTAACTCGAAGTGTTTTTATATTAAGGACGAGCTCAATAATATCCTCTTTTAATCCCGGAAGTGTTGAAAAGAGATGGCTGACTCCGTCAATTTTGACAGATGTTACTGCTGCTCCCTCTATATTGGTTAAAAGTACGCGTCGAAGGGCAACGCCTAATGTGTGACCAAAACCCGGCTCCAAAGGTTCAAAAACGAACTTTGAATATCCGGCTTCTTTCTGTTCTTCAATTGCTTTAAAAGTTGGGTTTACCATAGGTTTTACACAAAAAGATATTTTACCATTATCTTGAATAGAATTCAATAACTAATTGGTAATCTACAGGATTTGCGATTTCTTCTTTATTTGGAAGCTTTACAAGTTTTCCTTTAAATCCGGATCTTTTTACGAAATCCAATATATCTTTATTCTCTTCCAAGATTTCTTTAAGCTCTTCTGTTGCAAATTTGGATGACAAAGTTATCTCATCGTTTTCCTTCACATTCAAAGAAGGGATATTTATTCTTTTTCCGTTTACGAAAACGTGTCTATGCGAAACAAGCTGTCTTGCCATTGGTCGCGTCTTTGCAAATCCTAAGCGGTAAACAATATTATCAAGTCTTGTTTCCAAAAGCTGAACTAAAGCATCTTCTGTATTTATTTTCTTTTTTTGTGCTTCCTTAACATACTTACTAAATTGCTTTTCCATTAATCCATAAATTCTCTTTAATTTTTGTTTTTCTCTTAACTGAATACCATACTCAGAAAGTTTTCTTCCTCTTCTTTTGCTGTGTGATCCCGGAATAACATTAATTCTCCTATCAAGAGACGGAGAAGTTTTTCCTAAAATGTTTATTCCTTCTCTTCTTGCTAATTTATGTTTTGGTCCTGTATATCTTGCCATTTTTATGAATTCCTTTCTTTAATTTTTTATAAATAATGTTTTGTAAAAATACCTGGAGTCTCTGGTAAGCCCGAAGGGCGCACCAAGAGTTACAGGTATAAAACCTCTAAACTCTTCTTTTCTTTTTTTGCCTTGGTCCATTATGTGGAATAGGCGTAATGTCAGCAATCATGGAAATTCCCAATCCTGAATTTCTTATAGCGCGAAGTGCCGCGTCACGTCCTACACCAGGTCCTTTAATAAAAACTTCTACTGACTGAAGACCTGTTTCTTTTGCTTTTTTTAGAGCTTCATCTACCGCTTGGGTCGCAGCATAAGGAGTACTTTTTCGTGTTCCTTTAAAACCCATATTCCCTGAAGTACTCCAAGAGATAGTATCTCCTTTTTCATTAGTAACTGTAACAATTGTGTTGTTAAAAGTTGTACTAATGTAAATTCTCCCGTTTCCGGTACTTACCATTTTTTTTGTTTTTTTTGTTTGTGTTTTTTTAACTACTGTTGCCATATTTTTTTAAATTATTGTGTCAATCCCATTTTTGTTGCAACCTCTTTTTTGATTGCTCCAATAGTAACCCTTTTCCCTCTTTTTGTTCTGGCATTTGATCGAGTTCTTTGTCCTCTGGAAGGCAAGTTTTTCGCATGCCTCATTCCTCTGTATGAAACAATTTCTCTTAGTCTTTTGATATTTCCGGCGACATCTGCCCTTAAGTCTCCCTCAATTTTAATAGGCTCAAGAGCTTTTTGAATTCTTCCCAATTCTTCCTCGGTTAAATCTTTTGCTCTTCTTGTTGGGTCAATTTTGGCAGTTTTTAAAATTTCTGCCACATTTGATCTGCCTACTCCGTAAACATAAGTAAGCGCTATCTCGATTCTTTTATTATCAGGTATATTTACACCAACGACTCTCATAATTTATTTTTCAGGAAAATTGGCAAGAGGCAATTAATTGTTACTTGGATCTGTAAATTATTCGTCCTCTTTCTCTA
>JAKAHW010000046.1 GCA_021825285.1 bacterium | reverse complement strand
AAAGCTTCCGGCCTTGATAGAAGCAAATTGTCCATTCATGTTTTAAATGGAAGCGGAATTTCCGGAGCAAGTAAAACTGCGTCTGATTTTCTTGAAAGTCTTGGATACAACATAATACAAATCGGAAATGCGGCAAACTTTAATTATGAAAAAATACAAATACAAGTTAAAAGTGCTAAAAAAGACTTTCTTTCCCTTCTTAAAAAAGACTTGGAAGGAAAATATACAATTGGAAGCGCTTCAGCAGATCTTTCAACTTCGGAACGCCCCGATGCCTTCGTCATAGTAGGAAAACAGTAAAATTATTTTTTAGGATAAGTTATCTTCCCCTTTTCTATTTTTATAAACTTTGTTAATTCGTGCTCGTTCGTAATTTTCTCTGTCATAATATGTAGCACTTCCCAACCCTCTACTTTTAACGCATCTGAGATCAAATTTCTGTGACATCTCCAGGGAACTGCCTCAGCACACATTATAACTGTCGGATGCTCGCTTGCTATTTTTTTTAGAATATTTAAACCTCGCCCGAATTCATCAGTCTCCATATGGTCTGCATATCCGCGAAAACTTGTATTTCTCCACTCCATATTTGGCGAATCTTTTAAAGGATGACGTAATCCTCCCAATTCTCTTAAATGAATATAAGAAATACTTTCTTTATTTAAGGATTCTTCTAATTTAAAACCTTCAAATTGGGGATTGTGTCGGGATCGTGGCACCGTTCTAATATCAACTAAAATTTTTATTTTATAAGCTTTTAAAATTTTGATAAAATCCTCTATCTTCTTCGTAGAATGTCCGACTGTATAAATCTTCCTCACCAATCTATTATAGCGCTGCGATTAGATTATCCCTTCGTATTTGAGGACAAAGTAAATTCCGCCAACCATGCTTGCGATTATCAAGCTTTCCATATATAAATCTTACTTAATATGTTTAAACCTTCCTTAAAATTAGGGTAAGAAAAGAAGAAGAAAAACTCGTAGTATAATAAGAAGATATGGACATACTTGAATTCATAAATTTTGCAAGAACAATAAATAAATCAAAAAAAATAAAACGGGCAGGTTTTGTCCGAGAAGGAGTAAGTCATCCTGAAAGCGTCGCTGACCACTGTTTTCTGGTAATAGTTATGACTATGGTTTTGGCCCCTTATTTAGGAGTGGACGAACAAAAACTAATAAAAATGTCAATAATTCATGATTTAGCGGAAACAAAAGTCGGTGATTTAGTAGCAGAAAGAGGAAAAGTAAGAGATGAGAAGTTTAAGGCTGAAAAAGAACGAAAGGAAGAAGAAGTAATAAAAGAACTTTTGGGGAGTTTCTCAGAGGAATATATACAAATTTTTCATGAAATGCATGAAAAGAAAACGCGGGAAGCACAAATTTTTAAACAATTAGATAGGCTAGAAATGGCCATGCAAGCGACCGAATATGAGAATGAACAAGGGAAAAACTTGTCTGAATTTTACGAAAACGCTCAAATGCACATAACCGACCCTCTTCTAAAAGAAATCCTGGAGAAATTAAAGGCTTAAATTATTTCCACTTCTACTTCGGGGCGGAAGCCGAAGGTTTCGTGGAATTTATTTTGTACTCGTCTAATTATTGATTTCACTTCCTCCGATTTTGCCCCTCCCAGGTTAATAATAAAGTTGCAGTGTTTTGGGGAAATTTGAGCACTTCCGATTTGAAATCCGTCCATCTCAAGCCACTTTATTAAATATCCCATACTAACTTTCCCTCTCCAATCGCGTTTAACTTTTTCTTCTAATTCTGGGTAAACCTCAAGAATCGCTTTTATCTGTTCGGGATCAGAAATGTTTTTAAACACACTTCCGCAGTTTGGAAATTCCAAAGGATGTCGCCTTTTTCTATATTCAATGTTGCTTATATAATTTTGCCTTGCTTTTTGCACTGCGCTTTGTTCGGCATTTTTTAAACGAAACCAAACATTAACAACCATCAACTTCTTTTTCTTAACAAGAGAGCTTCTGTATCCGAATTTTAATTCAAATCTTTTTAAAATTGTAAACTTTAATTTTCCGTTAACAACTTCTGCAACCTCCACTTCTTTTACAACATCCTTTATTTCTCCTCCAAAAGCTCCTACGTCTCCTCTTACTGCCGCGCCTACTGTTCCGGGAAGACCACCTGCCCATTCAAGTCCCGTTAAATTATTCTCAAAACCGAATTGAATAAGTTTATCTAAAACATCTCCCGCGAATGCTTCAATAACATTATTTTTTAGCAATTTAATGGAATTTTTCCCGGGAAGAAAGCGAAGAATTGCTCCTCCATAATATGTGTCTGGAAGAATTAGGTTAGATCCATGTCCCAAAATAAAGTAATCACGTACCTTTTCTTTTTTTAATAACTCAAAAGCTTTGATTAAATCTTCTTTACTTTCAATATCTATTAAAAATCGGGCCTTCCCCCCGATTTTGTAATAAACAATTTCAGAAAGATCAAAGTTTTCGTGGATTTTCATTAAAAACCTTTAATTAAACAAATTCCTTGAGCATTTACTTCATGCACTAGTACCCCATTTTTCCTTAAAACTTCATGATCTCTCCATCCCCAATCAGTAACTTCTCCTTCATTTTCATATTCCCATTCTCCGTTTGTGACATTAAAAGACTCTCCCATTCTGGCTCTTGCTGCTTCTTCTTTTAAAAACTTTTGTAAACTTCCATAAACCTCTTCCTCGCCTAATTCAAGACCTTCCTGCGTTAACCCTCCTCCATAAGAATAAACCATTAAATGCTTAGACCCCCAAAAATCATCGGCGGTTATAAGTTCTACTCCTGCAAAATTCCCCGGCCGCCGAGAAGCATCAAAATACCTATCATGATAAACCCATCCTGACCCTTTGAAACGAAGCTCTTTAGACCCAGGGATCATCGGAGTTTTTTGAGGTTTTATATTTGAAGCATAAGTCTTTGCCCGGGCTTCGGCCAAAAAAATTTTTACATCGGGAAGTAAAATTTCTCTCCCTTTTGGTTGTTCGCTTTCTATTGCCATAATGAGGGTTATTGTATTTTATTTAACGTTAATAATCAAATTTTTTACACATTTTTTTACAGATTGTATAGTAAGTTAGTATATTATACAAATTGAGAATAAATGGTTTTGAAATTTGACTAATTACTATTTGTTTGGATATTAATTAGAAATTTGACATTAGTAATTAATCATTTAATTTAGCTTCTGAAACGTGCTCTTCTGAGAGGCGGAAAATCCCTTCATCAAGTCTTTTTTGGTCAAGAAAATGGCCGATAAAACCGACCGAACGGGAGATAACAAAAAGAGCATTGAAAAATTCTATTTCAACGAGATGTTTTAAATCATCATTTGAATATCCTTCTTTTTCAGACAGAATATCAAGCAAAACTGCAGCGATTGCGCCGTCAACATTAAGAATTAAGTTTCCTTTTTTGGCAACCGTAATTTTCTCAACTCCTTTTGCGAATTTTGTAAATTTTGCACTTAACCGTTCCGCATGTTTTAAAATTTCAGAAACTCTGGGGTCGGGCAAATCAACCCGGTATTTTCTGTGGCCGATTCCTGATATATATTTTTTCATTGCAGCAAACTCTTCGACGAATTTTGCAGCATTTTTATCGGACGAAACTCCGTCAATCCAATTTCCTGCTGCTTCATTTATGGCACCTCCAAACCGAGGACCAATTGTTAAAAGTCCGGCCGATAAACTTGAAACCAAATCCCGTCCCGCACGTGCAGTAATAATTGTATTAACCGCTCCGGACATATAAGGTCCATGATCTACCAATAAACGCAAAACAAAATCCACAAATTCCTCCAGTTCTTTGGATTTTGCTTTTTTCCCAAGAAGTATTGAGGAGACAATATAGGCAAACGAGTGGTTTTTACTAAGCGTCAAAAGATCATCCCCCAATACCATTACTTTTCCGTCTTTATCGTAAGACAAGCTGGAAGAAATCAACGCCGGTTTTCTATCCTTCATTGGAATCATTTTACTACTTTTGCGAGAAGCATTTTTTGAAGGCAATTTTTGAAGCATTTTTACAAATTCTGAAAAAGATTCTGCTACATTTACACCGGCTGATTTTAAAGCATCTCTTTTTGCCCGCGCAGTCTCCTCTTTTGTCGCTGCCATTGCTTTTGCATGACCAAATTGAGGGGATGAAGGAAAAATTTCAGCAACAGTACCTGCAATATAGCAATAAATCGGTTTCTTCACTTTTCCTGTCTGAATTAACTGAATTACTTCATATTCATCAGTACCTCCAAGTTCTCCAAAATAAACAACATGCGTAGTCTTACGATCTTTTTCTGCTGCTAAGAATGCTTCTTCCGGTGTTGTTATCGGAAATCTTTCTCCCCCAAAATGAAGACTAAAAGCAAGTCTTTTTCCGGCATTTGCGAGAATATTTATAAGTTCATTTGTTGTTCCGCCTGACGCTGAAAAAACAGCAACGCTTCCTTCCTCAAAAAGTCCTGCTTCAAATAATTGTTTTGTTTCGACTCCTCCAATCGCCCCAATTTTTAAAATATTTGGAATAAGAATTCCTACACTTGCGGGACCTACCAAAAATATATCTTTTAAATCAGCTAGAGTTTTCAATTCCAAAGCGTGTTTTTCAGGAACATTTTCAGCAAAAAGAACTCCTCCGACTAAATTCGGCAAAACTTCAAGAGCCATGACAGTTGACGTCAAAACTCTTCTTCCTGAAGAAAGATTTAAAAATAAATTTATCTTTTCTCTTTGTTTTATAGAAACCCGCTCAAAAGAAGAAAAAACAGGAATTAGAACTTCTTTTGTCCCGAAAAAGTACCGCTCGAAACGTCTTCCTGAAGCAATTATTCCCTTTACAGTTGGCTCACTTCTTCCGGAGTGGAAATCAAAATCCAAAATTGATTGGATTATAGAAGGATAACTTCCGTAAGTTAAAATGTTGGGTTCAATTTTTCTTAATTCCTCGATATTAATCATAAGTTTTAAATTGCAGCAATCGCCTGCTTAATAATTTCTGTCAAAACAAGTTTTTGGTCATTTACCGAACCTAATAGCTTTTCTCTTGCAAGAAACTCTTCCATTTTTTCCAAACCCTCCTCTTGATGAGGTCCTCCTCGACGGACAAAAACCAGGACTCCGCTTTTGGCTAAATCATTTTTTACCTCATCGAGTGCTCTTATTATTCCCCGAAAAGTAATCCTAACATCTGTGAAATTTGCCACACCTCCGGCAATAACCAAAACTTTTTTTGGAGCTTTAGATTTTAACAACAAACTTAGTAAATTTTTCGTATAAATATAAGTTTCTTCTTCTGTTGGATTTCCTGAATATTCTCCATAATTTGCAAGTAATTTTCCTTTTCCAAGATTTTTGACCTCATCTGCCAATGCTACACTCACGCCACCTCCGGACAAAAGCATAAAAATTGCTCCATTAGGATTTAATACATCTAGCTTTAAAGAGGAAGAACTTTTTTCCGAAAGCTTCATTATGTTTTTTTCTTCTTCCGTTTTATTTCCAATTCCATGCTCGCGAAAATCGGAAGTTTCCCAAGCTTCGGCGAAAAATTCGGCTGCACTATCCACTTCTCCGGCAACATCCAGTAAATAAATTGAATCTTCAATAACAACCATCGGATTTATTTCCAAATATGAAAAATAAAAGACATCAAAAGCCTCGACTATTTTTCCCAGAAATTCAGGATTCAAACCTAAATCTTGAGCAATATTTCGAACGTCATATTCATCTTTAATTACTAATTTTTTGACTTTTTCCTGGTGTTCTTCAATATTCACCCCGCCTTGTTTTGAATACCAGCAAATGGTTCCAAGCCGCGTTCGTTGAAGCGATATATAGCTTTCCGAACTTTCGTCGTGGGGAATGTTTTCTTCAATAATAAGATACCTGTACCCTTTTTTTTGAAGGTTTTCGATTGCTGTTTTTATTTCAAAAACTGTTTCTAAGTCTAATAAAACTAAGCCCTGCTTAAACCTTTTCTTGACTGCCTCATCAACTTTAACAACATAAATTTTTCCATCCTCAACAAAATCTTCAACTTTTGAAACAGTATCATTTTCCGAGTCGTATTCTAAACCTTTGTATGGAAGACCCAAAAATCCTGTAAGAAGTTTTTTTGCGGAGACTTCAGATAGTTTTTTCCTCGCCATAAACTATATTATACAAGTTAAAATAATCGAAACCAAACTTTAAAACAGGTTAGATTATTGTGCGGTCATGCGGCCGGTGTAAGTGGATTTAGCAAGCATAGCCTGGACAATGTTTTGAGGCACTTCTTCATAATGGGAAGGCTCCATATAATAGGTAGCCCGACCTTGAGACATGGAACGAAGGGTGGTTGCGTAGCCTGAAAGCTCGGCTAAAGGCACCATCCCAAGAATTATTCTTGCATTTCCACGCTCTTCAGTTCCTGTAATTTGTGCTCTTTTGGAGCTCAAATCTCCGATTACATCTCCCATAAATTCCTCAGGAGTTGTGACTTCAATTTTCATAATAGGCTCAAGCAACGTAAGCTGTGCTTTTCTTGTTGCAGTCTGCAAAGCCATAGAAGCAGCAATCTTAAATGCGATATCTGAAGAATCAACATCGTGATATGATCCATCATAAACCGTAACCTTCATATCAACCATTGGATACCCAAGCAAAATTCCTTTTTCAAGTGTTTCTTTGACTCCTTTTTCAATAGAAGTTATAAATTCTGCAGGAATAGCTCCTCCTTTAATAGCATTAACAAATTGGTAACCTTCGCCTCTTGGATTAGGAGCAATTCTTAACCAGCAGTGACCATATTGCCCTCGGCCTCCTGTTTGTTTTATGTATTTTCCTTCTCCGGTTGCTTCTTGAGCTATTGTTTCTTTATAGGCAACTTGAGGAGCTCCTACGTTCGCCTCAACGCTGAATTCCCGCTTCATCCTGTCAACCATAATTTCAAGCTGAAGCTCTCCTACACCTGAAATTATTGTTTGCGCAGTCTCGTGATTCGTCTTGACTGTAAATGTTGGGTCTTCTTCCATCAAACGTTTCAAAGCCAATCCCATTTTTTCCTGATCGGATTTTGTTTTTGGTTCAATTGCCAAAGATATAACAGGTTCCGGGAAAGAAATTTTTTCAAGAATTATGGGTTTTGCCTCATCACAAAGAGAATCTCCCGTAACGGTATCTTTCAATCCGACAACCGCAACGATTTCTCCTGCATATGCTTCTTTTATCTCCTCCCTTTGATTGGAATGCATAAGAAGCAATCTACCTACTCTTTCTTTTATTTCCTTGGAACTGTTATAAGCATAAGATCCGGAAAGTAGTTTTCCGGAATAAATACGAACGAATGTGATTTTTCCGACATGAGGATCAATTTGAACTTTAAAAGCAAATCCTGTAAAAGCTTCGTCCGGAACCAATTGGCGAACCTCTTCTGCTCCTGTTTTTGGATTTATTCCTTTGACTTCTTTTAAATCCATTGGAGAAGGAAGATAATCAACAACCGCGTCAAGCAATGGCTGAACACCTTTATTGCGGAGTGAAGATCCTGCATAAATAGGAACTAATTTATATCCAACAACTGCTTTTCTAAGTCCTGCTTTTAATTCCTCCTCTGAAATTTCTTCATTGTTGAGATATTTTTCAAGAAGCGTGTCGTCGTTTTCTGCGATTTTCTCAATCATTTTGTGACGATATTCTTTAACTTGAGATTTCATATGTTCAGTAATTTCA
>JAKAHW010000045.1 GCA_021825285.1 bacterium | reverse complement strand
TCTTCAAGAGTAATATCGCGCATAAGTGATTTTGCCTTGTGCTTTTAAACCTCCATTCGCGCAGAAGAAAAATCTCCAAAGCACACGCGCGGAATGTGTGTGATGAAAAGTATTATAAACAATTATTGCGTAAAAAACAACACGCCTCTCATAATTCTTGATTCCTGAGTCTTAAATCTCTTATACTGTTAATATGTTCCGTCCTTTTCGTAATCTACTTGATGACACAACATTCATAATAGTTGCAATTGTAATAGTCGGCGCTTTTGTTATTGGAGGCGGCCATCTTCTTTTTCAGGAAAAAGATTATTCAACTTCGGGTGGCGGCTCCGGACCCAACTCTCCCGCAGCGAATGATTGGACTGTTGACTATACCCTAAAAGGATGTGTGACAGATGGGGCGGATGTTGAAATATTGGCAAAAGGACCAGACAAAGGATACGTTACCCTAGAACTCAAAAACGGGGAAAATTTTGACATTATTTCAACTGACGAATTCAAATCATCTCCATCAGTTTGGCGTCCCGTTCTAAAATCAGCAACAGGATATAATTCAAAACCCTGGAGGCTAAGACTTTTCCAAGGGGGAGCTATAAACGCAGGGCAATGGAGCGGCGGTACGGAAAAGGCAGTAAAACAAGGAAATCCCACCAATTGCCCCTAAAGCCCTTGACACTCTTCCTACCTTATATATATGATTAAAAAGCTAAGCGATTCTCGTGAAAAAAATTATTGAACTTATCAACAAACTAAACTCTAATAAAGGTTTTTCCCCAATTCTTATTGTCGTCGCGGTTGCACTTCTTGCAATTCCCATCACAACTCTACTCGTCCAAAAACAGCAAGACCTCCGCCAACGCGCAGAATCTCCTGATGATCAATGGTCTGTTACTGATACTAATATAACCTGTAATCCAGATAATTCCTTAAAATTAAGCTTTACCCTTAACACAGGAGGACCAGCACACGTAAACATTGGGGAGCGTTCAATGGGAGAAGTTTTTGCTTATAACACAAGCGTTATTAATGTTCATACCCAGGTAGAGTATCCAAATTCATACAGTAATCAATTTAACCCAAACGTTCTTAAATTGGATAAAAATTATTACATAATAGTAAATTCTCAAGTGCAGGGTGATCCCAACCCAAAAGAAAAAGTTGACTTTCAGACACCGAAGTCCTGTTCAAAAGACAACTCTGACACAAAAACACCTCAGCCTCCCGCTTCCACTCCTACTCCAACCGGTTCGTCCAAACCGAATGACGATACTCTTCCCGGATCTGCTATATGCAGGGGGTATGGAGGGCTGGATAAATCCAAATATGTAGAGCCCAGATGCGCCTCATCAAGAGAGGACGCTTTGAATGGAGGCGGAAAATATGATCAGGCAAAGGCAAGAAATGGAGAATTTGAAAACAAAACTTATTTCGATTTATACATTTGTGCTGAAAATAGCAGTTTGGAAGCTTGGCCGGCAGGTGAAGGCAATACGATTTGCAAAACCCCTCCTTGGACTGTAAAAATCACTCCCGGCCAACCTACTCCAACTCCGGAACTAGGTGTTGCATGCCTTGAAACAAATAGTACATGTGAGCAAAATGCCTGCTCTACTTTAGGTAAACCAAGAAATCCGAACGGAGATCAGGCAGACAAAGCTTGTGAGCGCACAAATCCCAACACGGGGAAAGCTTACGGAAAATACTGCTGCCTAAAATCTAGCGGAAATCCGGGAGGCGGAACTTCTACCCCTGCCCCCACATCTGGCGCATGTTACCAAAGATGTGATTATGACGGTACTTGCGGAGGGACATTGATCTGTATTAATCATTGCTGTTCAAATGGTAGCCGTCCTCAAAGCAAGGCTGGACAAGGCCAAACCTGCGAACCGGGAGCTATTGAATGCGAGGATTGGCTAAAATGCATTCCAACTGTTCCTAATCCAAACATCCATGTCTGTGTTCCAAATGGTAGCCCTGCCCCAACTCCAACCACAAATCCGGGAGGAGCCTGTTCAAGTGTTGAAAGGCCGGATATCGGATGCCCCTGTAATTCCGGAAGCTGCGGACTTAGCGGTCTTGCTTGCATGATAGCCTCAGGTGGTGCAGGAGGAGCCGGATGCTGTCAAAACGCCGGCCAAAGGTGGTGCCCACCTGCATCAGGAAGACAAGGAACATGCGTAGACTATCCATATGTGTGCCCAGGGGGAAGTTCAGGGAACTCTGGCTCATCGGGTTCTAGCGGCTCGAACCCTACGCCTATTCCCACAGCTGATCCTTATATAGGGCAATGTCCAAGCGCTTTCTTTACTTGCGTAGACCCTGGACAATGCTCTTCGAGTAACACTCACAATGATGGAGGGGCATGCGCGAACTTTACCCAACCTGACGGCCAAAAACATCCTGTTTGTTGCAAAAAATAATTTATGGAAAACGAATTCGAAGAACAACAACCAAAAAATTCAAAAAGGATAATTTTTGTAATACTTGGAATCATCGGGATTTTTATCTTTATCTTTGCTTTGATTCTATCGGTTAAGCAATTAAATTTGATTAAAAAAGGCGCTAATCAACCGAATTCTACATCCAATATAAACAATAACCCTGCTTTTCTTTATTTCTCTCCCCCGTCGATTAAAATGCAAGAAAATAGCCAAAAAGATGCTTCTTCCGAAATAATTCTTGATACACAAGAGAAGGAAGTTGGTATTATTCAAATGGAAATCTCCTTCGATCCCCAAGTTGTTTCAAATGTAAATATTGCCTCTGCCAACGACAAAGCCTCCCCTTTTTACTCTTTTAAAACAATTAAAACTGTAATTGCCCAAGATAAAGGTAAAGCTTTTATAGTTCTTTCTGTTGATGAAAAAAAGGAAAAAGCGATACGGGGAAAAGGGAAACTGGCGATTATAAAGTATGATCTTTCCAATAATAAAGGGCTAGCATTAACAACAATTGAGATAACTCCGCTTTCAGCTCTTATGACAAACGGAAAAGAAATAAAGTACGAGAAAACTGATCTTACTATAAGTTTTCCACAAGGTTCTTCTTTTAAGTCTTTAAAGCAATAAATGAATCTTTTTTTTGGAAATAAAAATTCAAGGGGCGATATAGCTCTTTATCTGATATTAATTTTTTTAGTTGCGGGAGCTTTCGCTTTTGCCGGTTTTGGAAGCAGAAATGACAAGACTCCTGACAACGAAAAGCAAACTGTAATTCTTGAAGACACCGGAACGAACGCGGATAAAAAAAGTTTGCAGCTAAGAACTTTAAAAGAAGTGACACCCACAACTCCACCTCCAACAGCAACCCCTCCTGTAGTTATCCCTACTGTACCTCCTGCAACAGGCGGATGCCCTCATTACAAACCGGAGGTAAACTGTACATGTTTAACCGGCGCTGTTTGGCTCTACTGCAACGGAAGGAAACCGCAGGATCCTGCCCATTGCTACGTTCCTGCTTCAGGAGACAGACGCCTCTGCGACGGAATGAAAAGTTCAAACTCTTCCTGCATTTATTATTGCATGGGCAAACCGGTTATTTATCTATATCCTGAAAAAACAACTTTGGTTGATGTAGAACTCACAATTCCGGGATTTATATATGTAAGTATACCTTCGTATCCTGATGGTGGATGGAAAAATGTAGAAGCACATCCGGATGGAAAATTAATTTACAAAGGAAAAGAATATTCAAATCTTTACTATGAAAGCCAAGTTCAGGACGTAAAAGCGCCTTCCAACGGAATATTTATAAAAACAGCCAATTTGAAACCAAAACTAACAGAAATAACAAGCACACTTGGCCTAAATAAAACCGAACAAAAAGAATTTCTCGAATATTGGCTACCAAAGCTCTACGGTTTGAAAAAACCTTACATATTGTTTTCTCTGCTTGACCCTTCCGAAAAAGACCGAGTCGACCATGTGGATATAAATCCCAAACCCGCAACCTTCATAGAATTTCTAGCATATTTTAAAGGGGTAGATAAACCTTATGAAATTCCCGGACTCAAGCTACCCACTACTCCTCCAAAAAGGATAGGCTTTACGGCTGTCGAATGGGGAGGAACAATTGAACCAAAAAATTAATTAATAATTAAGGTCTCCAAAATCTTCCCGAATGCGTTTTCAGTTACCTGATTTTTCTGTCCGCCATCATAGTTGTACTTAACTATATAAGTCTTATTGTTTTTTTGGAAAAGAAATGCCGTTTGAAAATATGGATTTTTTTCTCCTGAATCCCGGATTGGAAAAACTCCCGACTCCTTAATTGACTGAACCCCTTGAAAAACCACTACTTCTTCAAGAAATTTTGCTCTTTTAAAAAGATCTCGCCTTTCATCAATTAATGCGCTATCTGAGGCAACATTCACCTCTACCTGAACACTAGGCACTATTTGGTTCTTTTCCAAATCATATGGCTTAATTGTATACTCCTCTCCCCCATTGTAGCTATAATAAAAAACTCCCCAATTGTCAGGATGCTTTATTTTAAAAACCAAAGTATCATAAGAGGCTAAGTTTGAAATCGTTATGGGTGTGGGCGAAGGCTCATTTTGATTAGAAAAAGAGGTATTCCCTTTTGCCTTCGCTTCCTTTTCATTTACAACATTGCCGGCAGCTTCTTTTTTGGATGAAGACCGGGATACAGCGACAAATAATATAACCAGAAAAATAATTACGAATAAGCTTCCAAAAATTATTAACGGAACTTTTAGATGTGAATGATCCTCGTTTTCCATAATATTAGTATCCAGCATTTGTATTTTAGTATCAATAGGAAATTAAAGTTTGCCTTTAAAAAAAGTTTAATCTAGAATATTAATAATATGGTTTCTTTTAAAAATTCCCAAGGCGGAGTTGAACTAATCATCTTACTTCTTGTCATAGCTTTTGGAGCTATTATTGCAGGCGGAATTACTGCACCAAAAGGTTTCTTGAGCCCAAACAGCGGATCCACAGGAACAACAGACGGCGCATACACCTGCTGCGACTCCGGAGACGGAGACCAGTGCAAACTACAAGATAAAAAATTTACATGGAAAGGCACTAACGCTACTGATGAAGAATACGCACTGATAAAATCGAATATTAAACTACTGGAACAATCAGGGCATTTAGCTCCCATGGGGACAAGCTCCACGGGGGAAAAAATATATGTTAATACTTCTGACACTACGGCAAGTTACGGAAGTATCCCGGGATGCGAAAAAGGTAAAGACTTGGTCTTTGGAAAAAGCGGTTGCGTAGGAATACCAAACGATGAAATAATTTATGCCTGCAAAGAAGGTTGTGACAGCTCTTCCATAGGCAAAGGTAGTTTTGACGCCTATTTTAGAGTCAAAGACGGCGCAATCCCTGATGTTGTAAAGAATTGTGACAAAGGAGGTGCAACCAGCGGCGGCGGAGGACAAGTCGTTGTAACGGAAATCCCCCAAAGCGGAAAACAAAATCTTCAGTTAAAAACTTTTAAAATTATTCAAAGCCAAACTAACACCAAATGGCTCTCTCCTTATTGCAAACCCGCAATTTATTTATACCCGGAAAAAGAAACGGGTGTAAACGTCAAGGTCGCGCCGCTTGGAAAAATGACTTACACAATTCCTACTTACCCAAACAATGGGTGGAACGTTACGGCAAAACCTAGCGGCGAAATTGTTTCAAACGGTAATTCTTATGATTATTTATATTATGAAGCGCAAATTCCTGACGAGAATATTGAAAAACCAAAAGAAGGATTTGTGGTAAATAAGGCTGATGTTGGAAAGTTGCTCGGACAAACCTTACCAAGTCTCGGTTTGAACGAAAAAGAAAGCAAGGAGTTTCTTAATTATTGGGTAAAAGTTCTACCGAACTCGCCCTACTACTTCATTGGTATCGTTTCGCAGAGTAATTTAAATACCATCGCACTCCTTTCAATTCAGCCGAAACCAAAAACAGTAATTCGGGTAACCCTATATTTTGAAGCTCTTGATAAAAAAATAGAAGTTCTGCCTCCTGTTCTTTCTCCTGTCAAAAGGGAAGGATTTACTGTTGTCGAATGGGGAGGGATTTTTAAACGCGACCCCAAATATCCGTTCTCCTGCTTTATGTAGATGCATTTGAATCTTTTTATAATTCCTGATACGATTTTTAAGTGGCAAAGGAAAAAAATAAAAGGTTTAGAAAAATAAGAATTAAAGGCGCTGCTGAAATTCTTCTTATAATTGTCATCCTTGCATTTGCGCTCCTCGTCTCAGGCATTCTTTCACCTATCAAACCTAAAAGGGGCGAAATTTCCGGGAATGTTTCGCTTTACTGCTGTGATACGGGAAGCGGAGCCGATTGTAAACCCAAAACAGGAGACGGAGAAACAATTACCTACAACGGAGCACGATACGGACTACTAAGGTCAAAGATGACCCTTGTTGAGGGGAATCTTCATCTTAAAGATACAGGGCTTAAAACTCCCGGCGGAAATCCAATAATTTTAAATTCTTCGGATTCTCATGCAATAGGCCTGGGGTTTGACAATGTAAAAGTCGGGTGTAAAAGACCTGACCCGATAGGAAACCCAAGAGATTTATACTTTAAGAAAAACCCACCCGATCCTTATATTTTTATGAGAACCGGCGCTTCTGCTTCGGTTATTGCACAATACTGCGAATCAATTCCAAATGATGAGTTGATTTTTGTTTGTAAAGAAAATTGTGTTGCAGCCGCATGCACTTATCCTGTTCCGCGAAGTAGCGGAATATCTTGTTACGGAACCGATAAGTCGGTTTTTGATGTATATTTTCGCTTGAATGATGTCGCTACTCCCGGAATTCCTGATTTTGTAAAAAACTGCGATCTCTCAAATATTCCTACCGGTACTTCTTCAAATGGAAAACAAATAATCGTAACGCCTCCGGGCATGGACGATGCAAAAAAAGATTTACAATTAAATACTTTTCTCATTCAGCTTGAAGACTCTGTTGTCCCCTGGCTTTCACCGCTTTGCAAACCCGCGATTTATTTATACCCGGAAAAAGAAACGGGTGTAAACGTCCAAGTCGCGCCGCTTGGAAAAATGACTTACACAATTCCCAAGTATCCTGACAACGGGTGGAATGTGCGAGCTATGCCTAGTGGCGAAATTGTTTCAAACGGTAATTCTTATGATTATTTATATTATGAAGCGCAAATTCCTGATGAAAATATAGAAAAACCAAAAGAAGGATTTGTTGTTGAGAAAAAAAATATGGAAACCTTCCTTACCGTCACTCTTCCAAAACTTGGATTAAACCAGAAGGAATCCCAACAGTTTAGAGACTATTGGGTGAAAGTGTTGCCTGACTCACCATTCTTTTTTGTGGGAGTTATTTCCCAAAAGAATCTAAACACTATTGCCCCGCTTTCTATTTCTCCAAAAGCCCAAACCACTATAAGAGTTACGCTGTATTTTGAAGCTCTTGATAAGAAAATAGAAGTTCTGCCTCCTGTTCTTTCTCCGATTAAAAGAGGGGGATTTACTGTTGTCGAATGGGGAGGGATTTTTAAACGCGACCCTAAGTATCCATTCTCCTGCTTCATGTAAAAAGGGGCTTGTCCTTTCGTAAATTTCTTAGTAATATTACACCAAATGAAAAATTTAAAACTCACAGATCCTCAAATTTATGAACTAGTAAAACTCGAAGAAGAAAGGCAACGTGAAGTTTTGGAAATGATTCCTTCGGAAAATTATGCCTCTTCGGCGGTTCTTGAAGCTCTCGGAACAGTCCTTAACAATAAATATTCGGAAGGTTATCCTAAAAAAAGATATTACCAGGGAAATGCGGTGGCTGATTCTGTCGAAATTTTGGCGCAGGAAAGGGCAAAAAAACTTTTTGGTGTACCCTATGTAAATGT
>JAKAHW010000044.1 GCA_021825285.1 bacterium | reverse complement strand
TAATAAGCGGTGCCCAACAAACTCTTTCTCAAATTACCTATGAAAATGTTACTTCTTCTCAAGCAGCTATACAAAAAATTATTAAGGATTTAAATTTGCTTGAAGGAAAAAACGAAGGAAATATAATTTGCCAAATCCTATGTAAGAAATGAATATGGAAGAAACAATAAAAAAAGCACAAATACTACTTGAGAGGTTAAATCTTCTTGAAAAAAAGAAAAAAATTGAAATAATCCAAGCAGAAAGCAGCGACCCGGATTTTTGGAAGGATAATGAGCGTGCCCAAAGTAAAATGAAAGAATTATCGCTTCTTCAAAAAGAAGCAGAAAATGCGGAGATGCTTGAATTACTGATTAAGGAAGGAAATAAAGAAGAATTGGAAGGGTTAATTAAGGAAATGGAAGTTTATCTTTATTTGTCAGGGAAGTTTGATACCAATAATGCAATTCTTTCAATTCATGCCGGTCAGGGCGGAGTGGATGCTATGGATTGGGCACAGATTTTGTCACGTATGTACTCAAGATTTTTTGAAAGAAAAGGATGGCACTATGAAATAATAGATGAAGCTCGTGGAGAAGAAGCAGGACTTAAATCAGTGAGCTTTTTGGTTGAGGGGGAATTTGCTTATGGATATTTGAAAGGTGAGCAAGGGGTGCATCGTTTGGTTAGGCTCTCCCCTTTTAATGCGGACAAATTACGTCACACCTCATTTGCTTTGGTTGAAGTTTTACCTCAAATGAACGAAATAGAAGGGATAAATATTAGAGAAGAAGATTTGGAGTGGGATTTCTTCAGAGCGGGGGGACACGGAGGCCAGAACGTAAACAAAGTCTCGACTGCTGTACGCTTAAAGCATAAACAGACAGGAATAATTGTTTCTTGTCAAACAGAAAGGTATCAAGCGCAAAACAGAGAAAATGCCTTGAAGCTTTTAAAAGCAAAATTATGGGCAAAACAAGAGGAGGAAAAGAGCCTTCAAGAAAAAGAAATGAGAGGGGAATATAAATCTCCCTCGTGGGGAAACCAAATAAGAAATTACGTTTTGCACCCTTACCAACTTGTAAAAGATACCAGAACAAAAGAAGAAACCGGAAATGTTGAGGCGGTTCTGGACGGAGACTTGGATCTTTTTATCGAGGCGGAATTGAAAGAAAATTCTTAAAAAAGGTTGTAAAATGGTCAAGAATATGGTTTACTAAATGTTATGGAAAATGGTGGAAAAATAGTTCACGATTTCGATGCTCCAAAAAAATCTTCGGGTACTTTCTCAAGAAAAACAATCCTATTTTTAGCTTTACTTGTTGTTTTAGGTATTTTTACCGGATATATGATTTCCAGGTCAAAAGGAGTTTCCGTAACAACCGTTAATGAAAAAGGAGTTGCAGAAAAAGCGCAATATAAAAAAGGTGATATTATCGGTTCAAAAGATGATAAAACATTTAAAGATAATACTGAGGGAAAACTTAAAGCCGGAGGAGTCGATGGTGAAGGAGCGTATCATTTAGAAAGACCGGGCGGAGATTCTCAGAATGTATATCTTACCTCTTCCGTTTTAGATCTAGCTCCTTTCATTGATAAGAAGGTCAAAGTTTGGGGAGAGACTCATACAGCTGAAAAAGCCGGATGGCTTATGGACGTTGGAAGATTGCAGATTTTAGAATGATTAACTTCAAAGATGTATCAAAAAAATACGGAGATACACCTGTCCTTGAAAAGTTAAATTTTTTAATAGATAAAGGCAGTTTTGTTTATTTGGTTGGACCCACAGGTTCAGGAAAAACCACAATTTTTAGACTCATTATCCGAGATTTATTTCCGTCCGAGGGTGTCATAACTTTAGGGGAATGGGACTTGGGTAAGCTTCCAAAAGGTAAAATTCCTCATCTTCGAAGAAAGGTTGGAGTTGTTTTTCAAGACTTAAAATTATTATTTGATAGAACTGTTGGCGAGAACGTTATGCTTCCACTTTTGTTTAGTGGGGCGAAAGAAAATGATGCAAAGAAAAAAGCAGAAGAAATACTGGCAGAAGTTGGGCTTTCCGGAAAAGTAGAAAAATTTCCTCTTCAATTATCAGGAGGAGAAAGGCAAAGGGTTGCTATTGCCCGAGCTTTAGTATTTGACCCTGAAATAATTTTGGCGGATGAACCTACCGGAAATCTTGACACGCAAACCTCTTTTCAAATAGTAGATTTGCTTGAAAGCATAAATAAAAAGGGAACCACAATTTTTATGGCAACTCATAATGAAAAAATTATAGAAAAAGGCTCTCAGCGTGTAATAATTTTAGAAAGAGGTAAAATAATCGAGGATAAAAGCAAGAAAGGACAAAAACATAAAGAGGAAGCTGCTCCCAAAGTTACTCTCTCCGAAGTTTCAGTAAACAAACCAGAGGGTCAAAAGAAAGGAGAGCCCAAACAGGCAAAACATGCATCTTAAAACAGTCGCAAGATATTTAAGAAGGTCGCCTTACCAGGCTTTTGCCGCTACTCTTATTATGGCAATTGCTTTTTTCTCCATTTCTCTTTTTGCGATTTTAACCATTCTTTCGGTAAGGCTTATTGATTACTTTGAATCAAGGCCTCAGTTAACGGTTTTCTTCAAGGACGGTACAACGAAAGAAGATATAGGAAGTCTTCAAAAGCAACTTCAGGAGACAGGAAAAACATCATCAATAGTTTATGTTTCTAAAGAAGAGGCTCTAAAGATTTATAAAGAAATGAACAAAAACGAACCAATTCTCCTTGATTTGGTAACTGCCGATATTCTGCCTGCTTCTATTGAGGTTCAGGCAAACAAAGCTGAAAATCTTGAGAATCTTGCATCAATAGTAAATGGTAATAAAAACATAGAGAAAGTTGTTTTCCAAAAAGACATAATTGATACTTTAGTTTCCTGGACAAATGCACTTCGTAAAATAGGAATAACTATAATTTCGGTATTGCTTGTTGAGTCACTGTTTATAATCTTAACGATTGTAGGTATAAAAATAACAATAAGACGGGACGAGATAGAGATAATGAAGCTAATTGGCGCTTCGAACTGGTTTATCAGGGCACCATTTTTGCTGGAAGGAATTATCTATGGAGTAGCGGGAGCCATTATCGGCTGGACAGTTTCGATGGGTATATTTATTTATGCTACACCGCTGCTTGAGTCATTTTTAAAAACTGTTCCTGTTTTCCCCATATCTCCTCTAATTTTGATTGAGCTTTTGGGTGTAGAGCTTCTGGTTGCAGGTTTCTTAGGTGCTTTTGCCAGCTATCTTGCTGTTCTTCGGTATCTAAAATGATTCTAAAGAATTTTTTTTTAGTTCAAATAGTAATTCTATTGTTTGGTTTTTTTGTTTTCGCAGCTATCTCAAAAGCCCAAGACGCAACAACTACACCAACTCCGGCTCCTACTTCCGGTCCTTCTGAAAGTGAACTTCAAAATAAAATTAAGGAATACCAACAAAAAATTTCAGAACTTCAAGGAAAAGGAAAGACGTTATCATCTCAAATCTTGATTATGGCAAATCAGATAAAGCTAACTGAATTTAGAATTGCTGATACAAAGCAAAAAATAGCAGATCTGGAAAAAGATATAGCTATTACAAAAGATAAAGTTTCAGGTCTTGAAAAAGATATAAGCTACTCAACTAAGGCAATGGTAGGAAGAGTGGCTGCAGTATACCAGGTAGGCAGGGTCGACCCTTGGGAAGTATTTCTGACATCAAAAGATCTCACAAATCTTTTTACAAGGCTTAAATATTTAAAGTTGGTGCAGGAATATGATAAGAAAAATATTTATGCTGCAGAGCAGGCAAAGGTAGATTACTCAAATCAAAAAACAATCTTTGAAGAAAAAGAAAAAGAGGCAAAACAGCTTAACAAAAAACTTGAGGATTATACAAATGAGCTCAATCAGGAGAAGATTGCTCAACAAAATCTTCTTGCCGCTACCAAAAACGATGAGGCAAGATATCAAAAATTGTTACAGGACGCCCAAGCTCAAATAAGCGCTTTCAAGACTTTCTCGTCTGTTGCCGGGGGATCTTCGATTTTACCTGCTCAGCCAAGCCCTGACGGTTGGTATTATAACCAAAGGGATGAGAGGTGGGGAAGGAACACTATTGGAAGTTCTGGTGATCAAGTTTGGGATGTAGGATGTCTTCTTACCTCGGTTGCAATGGTTCTAAAAGAACACGGGCAGGGAGTGACACCGGCAGGCATAGCCGGTAATTCTTCTTATTTCTTTTCAAATACTGCTTACATGCTTCTGCCTTGGGGAGGAGGAAGTTTTACTTCGATTTGGGGAAACAATCAAGCAGATATAGACGGGAAACTTTCCAGTGGAGAACCCGTTATCGTAGGAGTTCGAGCGGGCATTTATGGTCAGCATTTTATAGTTTTAAAAAGCGGTTCGGGTGGAAATTATATAATGAACGATCCTTGGTATGGTCCGAATTTAAACTTTACGGATCATTATTCCTCAGGGCAAATCTTCCAATACGGCTGGTATAAGGGTTAGTTGCAATTAATGTTTGAGTTAATTAATAATTAAAGCAGCTATGAAAAGATTGCCTTTATTTATAGCTGTTTTTTTATTTTTGTTTATAATTTTTCCCCAAAATATATCTGCTGCGACTGTAGAGTTTTTTAATGCGCCCGGAGCATTCGATAAGGAGCAGGAAGCTTCTATTGATGTAAAAATAAGCGGAGCAGCAGCCAATACTTTTAATTATTTAAGAGCAGCTTTTTATCCTGATTCAACGACTTCATATTTTGGGTATACGTTTAATCATTTAAATGATTGGTATAACGGAGCATCGCCAATTGATCCCAAGAAATTTTTACAAATACAGATAACCGCTGAAGGTACTTGGTCAGGAAAGATGAAGCTTAAGTCTGATATATCAAGTTCATATTTTAAAGGAAACGGTTCATACCTCTTAAAGATTGGAAGATATACGGCTAACGGTAGCAGCGTTTCGGATTGGTCATCAAGCATTGAAGTTTCCATAACAGGGATGAATCCCACATCGGCACCGACTCAAATGCCTACATCAACAAATACACCCGTTCCAACAAAAACACCTACCCTAACAACCACAAAAATACCTACAACAACCAAAGTCTCTTCAATAACTCCTGATGAAATAACGGGGTTTCCTTCGTCCGTTTTGGGCTTAAACGATTCAGAAAAAAATAAAGAAAAGAAAAAGGAAGATGCAAAGGTTTTGGGAATTTCAGAAAGCAAATTCTGGATAAGTTTTTTTGGAGGAGGAGTAATAATTTGTGTTGCCTGTGGTATACTTCTATATCAAAAAAGCAGGAGAGAAGGGAAAAATGAAGAAATTTAAAAAAACCTTAAACTCGGAAAATGAAATGGAAAAATTCGGGGAAGAGTTTGCAAAAAATTTAACCTCGGGTGATAAAGTTTTTTTATATGGGGATTTAGGAGTAGGAAAAACAACTTTTACGAAAGGTTTGGCTAAGGGTTTAAATATTCCTTCAAGAATCATCTCGCCGACATTTGTATTAATAAGAAAACACGTATCTTCTGGTTTAAACTTTTACCACATAGACCTGTATAGGATAGAAGGAAAAGAAAAAATTCAAAATATAGGTTTGCCCGAAATTTTAGATGACCCAAATGGAATTACTGTAATTGAATGGGCAGATAGACTTGAGGAAGAAAAGCCGAAAAATAGATGGGAAATTAAATTTAAAAATGTTGGGAAAAATGAAAGAAATGTTGAAGTAGGGGAATATGAGTAATTTGGAAAAAGCAATAAAAATTTTAAATAGCGGCGGACTTGTGATTTTTCCGACTGATACGGCATTTGGCATAGGATGCAGGATTGATAATCCGGAATCGATTAAGCGATTGTTTGAAATCCGAAAGCGACCCGAAAATAAACCTTCGCCGGTTTTAGTAAGTTCAATTTCTATGGCTGAGGATTATGTTTCTGAATTGCCGGATAATGTCCGAAATCTTATGGAAAAATATTGGCCGGGAGGATTAACAATAATCCTTAGGGGAAACAATAAGGTTCCGGAATTGGTCTCGGCACGAACCCAAACTGTCGGATTGAGAATGCCGGATAACCAAGCCGCATTAAGTTTAATTGAGGGGATAGGGGTTCCAATTCTTGGTCCTTCTGCAAATTTTTCGGGCAAAGAGACACCATTTGTTTTTGAAGAAATTGATCCGGAATTAGCAAAGTTGGCAGACTATGTATTAAAAGGAAAAACAAAAAGCGAGCACTTGTCGTCCACAGTTATTGATTGTACAAACAAAGATTGGAAAATTTTGCGCGAAGGGGCAGTTAAGTTAAAATAAAAGCATGAATACACTTTATATAGATACAAGTAATAATAAAAAAACAATAATAAAGCTAAAAAAGGAAAATGTGGAGTTTGTTTTAGAAGAAGAAAGGCAATCTTCTCAGATAACCCTTCCTTTAATAGAAAAAATTTTAAAGGAAGCAAAAATCAGACCCGAGGACATAGATGAAATTAAAGTGAATAAAGGTCCGGGATCATTTACGGGTCTTAGGGTAGGAATTTCAATAACAAATGCTCTTTCTTTTGGCTTGCTCAGAAAGGTAAATAACAAAAAAATAGGAGAGATTGAGACACCTATTTATTAGCAAAAAGAAATGTAGCATAATGTAACTATGCTTAAGTTTTTGCATAACCTATTTATTCCGCATCACAGGAATAACTATAGAAGCAAATTGCTTCATAACTCTTCGTTGTTTTTTCTTTTCCTCCTCTTGGTTTCAATTACCGTTGGGGGTGTTTATGTAAAGAACAAACATCCTGAAATTCTAGGTATTTCTTATTCTATCTCCGAAAGCGAAATGCTTAATCAAGTTAACAATATAAGGAGAGAGAGAAATTTAGGAACGCTGTCATTAAATTCCAATCTTTCCGCTGCAGCTTCTTTAAAAGCTCAAGACATGTTTGCAAAAAATTACTGGGCGCATTTTGCTCCTGACGGAAGTACTTCTCCTTGGTTATTTATTAAAAATTCAGGATACAATTATTTATATGCCGGAGAGAATCTGGCAAAAGGCTTTACAAATTCCGGCGATATCGTAAACGCCTGGATGAATTCCCCATCCCACAGGGAAAATTTACTATCTGAAAAATATAAGGATATAGGCTTTGCAATTGTTGAAGGAAATCTAATGGGAGAAGATACGGTACTCGTGGTTCAGATGTTTGGTTCAACTGAATATCCAACAGCCGTAAAGCCGCAGCAGCCTCCCCTAGCCCAAGTCCAGGAGCCAGCAAAAGTCGAAACCGCAAAAGCTCCCCAAGTAGCGGAAAAGCCCACTCTTTTAGGTAAAAAAGCGGAGGTTCCTTCAGAGACATTTATTAAACCAAAAATAGATGTAAAACCGGCAACTAAATCGGTCTCAATTTTTATTCTATCAGTTTTGTTATTTGCTTTTGTAATGGATTTAGTAATAGTTGAAAAAAATAAAATTCCAAGACTTGTGGGTCATAACCTGGATCATATAATGCTTGTTATGCTTTTTGCAATTTTTATTATTTTCCAAAATGCAGGGTTTATTTTATAAATAATGAGAAAAGCACCACATCAAATATATTACTTCGCAGAACTATTCATTTTGATCGTTGGATTTTTGCTAATTTATTCACTTTCCATAAGCTTTGTTTTGCAGTCTTCGATTCTTGTTTTAGTGCTTCTGTCATATGTTTTTATGGGCTTTATTCACCACAAAATACATCATTCCTTGCATTTAAAAATTATGATAGAATATGTTTTAATAAGCTTAATAATATTTGCAGTTTTTCTTTTCGCAAACTTAGGAAAAGTTTAAAGTTTTAAATATTTATTGATGAAAGGTATAATTTTAGCTGGAGGACTGGCAACAAGATTAAGACCATTAACTTGGGTTACAAATAAACATTTGCTTCCAATCTACAATAAGCCAATGATTTATTATCCTCTTGAAGCAATGCAAAGAGCCGGAATTTCAGAAGTTCTTCTTACGTCTT